>JAJDDR010000253.1 GCA_029260255.1 Phycisphaerae bacterium | reverse complement strand
CAACACGCGGCCCGCCGCCCGCGGGCGGCGGGCCTCGCTTTCCATGAACCCAAACCACTCTCGCAAGAATCAAGCGGAGAAAACGAGCGATGTCGACACAAGCACCCATACACATGAGTCTGAGCGTCTTCTTCCCGTGCTACAACGAAGAAGCCAATGTGGAACGTACCACCCTGCAAGCGCTGATGACCTGCCGGCGACTGGTGGACGATTTTGAAGTAATCATCGTCAACGACGGCAGCAAGGACCGGACCGGCGAGATCGCCGATCGCCTTGCGGAGGAGCACGAACAAGTCCGCGTCGTGCACAACAATCCCAACCGAGGCTACGGCGGCGCCCTGGCTCGCGGGTTTCGCGAGGCTGAGAAGGACTGGATCTTCTACACGGACGGTGACGGTCAATTCGACTTCGATGACCTCGAGCGGCTGATTCCCTTGCTCAGTCGCTTTGACATCGCCAGCGCCTACCGCGTGGATCGACAGGATCCGCTGGTGCGTAAGGCGAACGCGTGGGCGTGGGGCATGCTGGTGCGACGGGTATTCCGGATGAGTACACGCGACATCGACTGCGCCTTCAAGATCTACCCGCGCAGCTTCGTCGAGCAGATCGAGTTGCGGTCCACCGGAGCACTGATCGACACCGAAATGCTCGCCAAGGCAACGAACATGGGATACAGTATCGGTCAGATCGGCGTACGCCATCTCGCCAGAGTCGCGGGCGAGCAGACCGGAGCCAACTGGCGCGTGATTCTGCGTGCGTTCAAAGAGCTGTTCCGTCTGCGGCGACACATTAAGGAGTCCACGACGCAGAAGCTCCGCATCACGCATTCGCTGGCCGCGTGATCCGAGTGTCGCTCGACGTGGCGAACCGCATGACCGACCCACGATCCTCCGCGCCCGCCAACGGAAGCGGCGTTGATCGGCCGGCCTTGGCGCCGGACGCTTCGACGCCGCCCGGCGTTTTGGAGATCGCGGGTGATGTACCCCCCACCGGGGCACAACGCACGCGGGTGGGTTTCTTGAGCCGGCACTCCGTGATGATCGGCGCACTGCTCGTCCTCGCGAGCGGCATCGGCATCCGAGTCGCGCTGGCGATCCGTGCAAACCTCGGACACCTGCCGGACACCGATTTCTTCGTCGGTTGGACGCGATCGATGTTCGCGCACGGGCTCGGAGGGTTCTACGAGGCGACCGCCTTCTGCGACTACCCGCCCCTCGCCATGCTGACCATTTGGGCGGTTGGCCAACTCGCGGCACTCGTGGGTCCGCTCCCGGCGAGCGATCATCTTCTCCAGGCACTCTTGAAGGCACCCGCGTGCCTGGCGGACCTGGTCATCGCGATCACGCTCCTCGTTGAGGGACGCCGATTGGTCGGTGGCAAGCGTGCCGTGGCCGCATCGGCGCTTTACTTTCTCAATCCTGTCGTCATCTACAATTCCGCGTATTGGGGACAAGTCGATGCGGTTCACACCTCTTTGGTGCTGCTCAGTGTCGTGTTCGTTGGTCGTGGCAAGTGGGGCTTTGCCGGCGGCCTGATTGCTCTTGCGTTGTTGCAGAAGTTTCAGAGCATCGCGTTCCTGCCGCTCGTCATTTTCCAGGCCTATCACTACCGTCGCTGGCGCGGCGTGATGATGACGCTGGTCGGCGCGACGTTTGCCGCGGCGTGGGTGTTACTGCCGTTTGCGCTGACCGGTACGATGGGCGATGTTCTTTCTCGCGCCTATGTCACCGTCGTCGGACAATACAGTGACCTTTCGCCCAGCGCTTATAACGTGTGGTATCTGCTGGGCACGCCGGAACTCCCCGACACCGTCGTACCCCGTGTCGTTGCCGCGGCCGCCGCCCTCGGCGGCGAAACCGTGGACGCGTCCGGATCGCCACTGCTGTGGCTGACGTGGCGACACATCTCACTCGCGTGCTACTCCCTGGCGGTTGCGGTAGTTCTTTCGATCTTGTCACGGCGACCGGGCGGAACGAGCCGCATGGCGCTGGCGGCGATGCTGGGGCTGGCCTTCTTTCTGTTTCCAACGGAGATGCACGAGCGTTACGCACACCCGGCTATCGCGCTGCTGGCCCTTTGGGCCGTGACCAGCCCCTGGCGTGAGCGCGCGTTCTGTCTTCTGTCGGTGCTCCTGCTGTTGAATCTGACAAGCATCCTGCCCGCAGGCGACGTAGCACCCTACATCGCGGGCTCGATCATCGCGGTCTTTGTTTTCGTTTTGGGCTGGACAATGATCGCGAAGCAAACGGCAGACGCTGATCCTGCGGAGACCCATGCCGCCCCGGTCCCGCTCGAGCAACCCCCACCGCCGTCGCGCCTGATCACGGCGTTCAGACGCTGCACCTACGCAGCGGTCCTGGCCGCGATCGTCGGTGCCTGCGCAATCGGATACGCTGCCGCAGAGACCGAAGAGAAACTGCGCGCGTCCCCGGACGTTCATCTGGGCGACCTGCGCCCGATCACTGCTCGCCAGGCATGGGGAGAGTTGCGTATCAACCGGAACGTCGTGGGCGGAGCGATTGCGCTGGGAGACACGTTCTACCTACGCGGTCTGGGTACGCATGCCCGGTCAATGATCGAATTCGACATACCGGAAGGAAGTGAGACATTCGAATCCGTGGTCGGCATAGATCGCAGCGCCAAGGGCAAGGGCACCGCGATCGCAATCGTGGAACTCGACGGCGAGCGGGTCTTCGTGTCACCCATGATGACCGGGGCAGACTCGGCAGTCCCGGTTTCCGTGCCGCTGGGCGGCGCGAGACGCATCAGACTACGGGCTGACCAGGCGACAGGCGGCACCACTTGCGACCACGTGAGTTGGGCCCTCGCTCGCTTCACCAGACAAGCCGACCCCGATGAACCGTGATCACTTGCAAAACTGATCGCAGCCAATCACATAGGTCCGGTGGCAGCAGCGTGGGCGTGCTCCGATGGACGTTCACGAATCCGGTAGCCATGCCGGGAACGCACCACGGACCCCCGAAAACAACCCGCCCAAAGTCCGACAGGCTGCTAGGCCGGAATGCGGGACTCGACGATTCGGAATCGAGGGGCCACGAACGCCGCGTCGCAGAAGGTCGCGTTACCGGCCGGGTTTGCGCCGGTGACGTGGAAATCGCTGAACGCCGCGTTTTGGTTGACGTAGATGGGTCCGCAGAAATTGGCGGATACCGGGATGCCGGACGCCGTCAGTGCGTCGAGTGCCTTGTCGCGCTTCGGGGCGTCGACCGCGTACAGGCCGCACGAGATCGCGCCGTGCCTCTGTGCCGCCGCAATGGTGAGCGCCAGCGCATGGTCGGTGCTCTCGGTGGGTATGATGTACGTGATCGGTCCGAACATTTCGCGCATGAAGACGTCCTGCCGATCAGCATCAACCTTGACGATCAGCGGTGTGCGCACACGCGCCTCCGGGAACTGCGCATGAGCAACCGACTCGGATTGGCGAAGCACCTCACCGTCGCCGGCGGCCGCGCCGATGCGTTTGAGCGTGGCGTCGCTCTGGATGGCGCCGAGAATCTCCACGGCGCGGGATGCGTCGCTGTGAAGCCAGTCGACGGCCTTGACGATTGCCCCCGCCACCTCATCGAACGACTTGTGCTCGCCCCCGACGTCGACACCGGACTTCGGGATGAAGACGTTCTGCGGTGCCGTGCACATCTGCCCGGAGTACAGACTCAGCGAGAACGCCAGATTGCCGCTGAACGCCTTCAGGTCGTCGAGACTGTCGACGATCGTCGCGTTGACGCCCGCCTTTTCGGTGAACACTACGGCCTGCCGGGCGTTGTCCTCGACCCACTCACCGAACTCCGAACTCCCGGTGTAGTCCACGATGCCGATCTCCGGCCGGCAGACCAGTTCCTTGGTAATCGGGGCGTCGCCGCTGTCGGCCGAGAGTGTCACCAGGTTGGCATCGAATCCGTTCTCGGCGAGCACACTCCGCGCAATCTCGACGGTGATCGCCAGCGGAAGCACCGCACCCGGGTGCGGCTTGACGATGACGGCGTTCCCGGTGACAAGGCTCGCGAACAGCCCGGGGTAGCTGTTCCACGTCGGGAAGGTGGAACAGCCGACGACAGCCGCGATGCCGCGCGGAACGATGCGGTACTTCTTGGTGATTGTGATCGAATCGGTCTTGCTGACGCGCTTCGTCCACGTCGCTTCTCTCGGGTGCCGTGTCATCTCCTCGTACGCGTAGGTGACTGCCTCCAAGCCCCGATCCTGAGCGTGCGGACCGCCCGCCTGGAACGCCATCATGAAGCCCTGCCCGGTGGTGTGCATGACGGCGGCCGCAATCTCGAAGCTGCGTTTGTTGAGTCGATGGAGGATTTCGAGGCAGACGCCCGTCCGCACCTCGATGTCGGCATCGCGCCAGCCTGGCATGGCACCTTGCGCGGCGGTGATAATCCCGTCGAGATCGCATGCGGGATACGTGATGTTCAGAGCGAATCCGTACGGGGAGCACTCCCCGCCCACGGTGCCGCCGGCGCTCGGCTGGTCGATGTCGAATCGCTTGTTGCGCCTGGCTTCAAACGCGGCGAGACCGTCCTTCTTGGCCGTCTCACCGTAGATCTTCCCGCTGGGGATTTCCGCGTACGGCGACCAGAAGTCGCGAGACTTGATGGCCGCCCGGGCGTCATCGAGCGTCTTCTTGTGCGTATCGAACAGTGCGTGACTCATGGTGCAATCCTCTGTTGATTCACGGTCCCTGGCAAAAGTGTGGCACCGGTTTCCGACGGGTGGAATCAAGCCACAGTGTGGCACCGGTTTTCAACCGGTGAAAACGAGGTTTCCCGCCACCGAACGACGCGAACGATACGGGACCGGCGGGTGGAGTGCAAGAGGCCGCAATCGAGGGCATACTGTGTGGGCGCGTGACACAATCGGCGGGTTCGATGGGTCGACAGCGAGCCGCGACAGTGACAGTGTGTCGGAACCACTCGCCAAGAGTATTCCGGCACTCCGCGCGTGACACTTTCTGTCACCGGCCGGTGAATCAAATGAACGAAACTCCCGAGATTCGTGTTGACTTGGGAGGACAGTCCAATACACTGAATATCAGTTCACGCAGTTCACGCAGTTCACGCAGTTCACAATCGCGTATGGGCGTGGAAGGAGAGGCGGGATGAAAGTCACATCGGTTTGTGCAACTCTGTTCGTGGTGATCGGGCTGAACGACCGCGCGTCGGCGCAAGTCCCTGAGGGTTATGAAGTTGTGGTCCTCGCCAATGACCTCGGTAGTAAGCATTCAGTGAACCCGTGTTCGCATCCGGGGCGTCGCGTGGATTCGATGGCGGGGGCTGAACACGCACCGGCGGAGCCGGTACCCTACTGGCGTGCCCGTTGAGGATGCCGTAGGCCGTAGCCTGGAAACCGAGCTT
>JAJDDR010000252.1 GCA_029260255.1 Phycisphaerae bacterium | reverse complement strand
CACTGCGCCACGGCCTTCGTGACGCAGTTCTCCAACCATTCGAGAAACCGCTTCTGCACATTTTCGGGTTCCTCGGAGTACGTGAATTCAAAGGGCTCGGTCGTCAGCGGGTCGACGTCTCCGATCACCGTGCTACCGCTTTCGTCCGTGCGCCTCGAGTAGATCATACCTGCACACGCCAGCACTCCCGTGTTCCCATGCCCGATGGCATGGAAGGAGAACAACACTTCAGTTCGCGACTCCGTCTCGAGCGTCAATGCCGCCCATGAGCGGTATGCGGGCAAGTTGGCAAAGTAACCGAGTTTCTTGGCACATTGCACAACTTGATAGTAGTTATAGTGAACCTTGTCGCTCTCTCGACCGGCCTCCGCTGCATAGGCACGGTATTTGGTGTTCGCTACGCCGAGGACCGGCTCTATTTCCTTTGCAGCGTCTTCAAGTCGAGAGAATGCGGCAGCCAGCAGCGAGTCGGCTGTCAGATGAGCGCGCCGCTGCAATTCGTCCAGTTCCTCCTGCTGTTTCTCGAATCTCGCCCGGAGGGTCTTCAACATGCCCGTGAGCTTCGCGGACTCGCGCAACGTGTCCTCGCCGATGCTCAACGCCTCCCTGACAGCCCTTTTCTGCAACGCTCCGAAGAACTGCACGAGCTGGCTCAAATCGCCCGTGTCCGCGGCGCGAAGCGCAGCGATGTATGCCGGTTTGTCTTTGCGCGTGACAACCAGCGGAAGCCAATGGTCCTTCAGCAGAACGAGCGTGGCCAAACAACGGGCGATTCGCCCATTGCCATCGACGAATGGGTGAATCAGGACAAACCGATGGTGGAGCCAAGCCGCTTCCACGTCGGAAGAGATTCCTTGGCTGACATGCAAATCGTGAAGTCGAAGCAGACGCTCCAGTTCAGTATCAACCTGCTCCGGCGGACAAAACTCAAAGGAAAACCCACCCGGCCCTTCGACATTGTTGGGCAACTTCTTCCACGCGCCACGCACCATTGGGGCTCTGAAGTCACGCCCCAACGTATCGCGCGCGTCAAAAGTGTCCTGGTGCTCAGTAATGACCTGATGAAGCTCCTTCAAGTATGACTTGCTGAGCTCCCGCTGACCGGACACGAACTGATATAGTCCGTCAACAGCGCGCAGTTGATCGCGGATCTTGTTCACAACCGCGACCGGCGAGTCATCTACGTCTTCATGCGAAATCAGCGCCGCGTCAATGCCTTTCTCAATGAACGTCTTAGTCGCCCCTTCGCTGATTCGATAGATCTCTTCAAGAGCCCCCGTCTCCACGGCCCATTGCCTCTTCATTCTGTCGATGAAGCGATCCAATGCTCCTCGGGATCGTAATTCTTCTTGTTGCTCCCGCCAGACCTTGACAATGCCCTCGACCGACGGATCGCGCAGGCCGGACCACTTACTAGGTAAGTCAACAATGGGCGACCAGACATGCGACCGTGGTGCCATGTCCGTTTCCTCTCTCATAGGTTCGACAGAAACCGATCCCATCACCCCACGCTGCCTTCCAGGCTGACCGCCAGCAGCTTCTGTGCTTCCACAGCAAACTCCATGGGCAACTCGCGAAATACCTCTTTGCAGAAGCCGTTCACGATCATAGACACCGCGTCCTCCGGCGAGATGCCCCGCTGGTTGCAGTAGAACATCTGGTCCTCGCCGATTTTCGACGTCGTGGCCTCGTGCTCCATCTGTGCGGTGCTGTTTTTCACCTCGATGTACGGGAACGTGTGGGCACCGCACTTGTCGCCCAGGAGCATCGAATCGCACTGCGTGAAGTTGCGCGCGTTTTCAGCGCCCTTGTTGATCTTGATCAGGCCGCGGTACGTGTTCTGACCGAACCCCGCCGAGATACCCTAGGACACGACGTTGCTTCTGGTGTTCTTGCCGATGTGGATCATCTTCGTGCCCGTGTCCGCCTGCTGGCGATGATTGGTCATCGCCACCGAATAAAACTCACCCACTGAGTTGTCACCGATCAGGACGCAACTTGGATACTTCCAAGTGATGGCCGACCCCGTCTCGACCTGCGTCCACGAGATCCGTGAATTCCGCCCAAGGCACTTACCCCGCTTTGTCACAAAATTGTAGATGCCGCCCACGCCGTTCTTGTCGCCCGGATACCAGTTCTGGATCGTCGAGTACTTGATCTTGGCGTCGTCCAACGCGACCAGCTCGACGACGGCGGCATGGAGTTGGTTCTCGTCCCGCATCGGCGCGGTGCAGCCCTCCAGGTAACTGACCGACGCCCCCTCCTCGGCCACGATCAGCGTACGCTCGAATTGACCCGTGTTCTGAGCGTTGATGCGGAAGTACGTGGAAAGCTCCATCGGACAGCGCACGCCCTTGGGAATGAAAACGAACGACCCGTCGCTGAAGACGGCCGAGTTGAGCGTGGCGAAGAAGTTGTCCGAGTAGGGCACGACCGACCCCAGGTACTTCTTGACCAGCTCCGGGTGGTTCAACACCGCTTCTGAGAACGGGCAGAAGATGATGCCCAGCTCCGACAGCTTTTCCTTGAAGGTCGTCGCCACCGAAACACTGTCAAAGACCGCGTCGACGGCCACGCCCGCCAGCATCGCCTGCTCCGCCAGCGGGATCCCCAGCTTCTTGTAGGTCTCGATCAGCTTCGGATCGACCTCGTCGAGGCTCTTGGGTCCGTCGCCCGCTCGCTTCGGCGCTGAGTAGTAGATGATCTCCTGGTAGTTGATCGGTGGGTACGTGACGTTGTGCCAGTCGGGTTCCGTCAGCGTAACGAAGTGTCGATACGCCTTCAGCCGCCATTCGAGCATGAACTCCGGCTCGTTCTTCTTGGCCGAGATCAGCCGGACGACGTCTTCGTTGAGACCGGGCGGGACACTGTCCGCGTCAATGTCGGTGACGAACCCGTACTTGTATTCCTGACGTTCCCAACGATCGAGCGTTTCATTGCTGGCGGTCGACATGGTGGACTCACTCCATGGCGCGCATCGCCGAGGCGACGTCGCGCCGGTTCGCTACACCGAGAAACTACTGCCGCAACCGCACGAACTCGTTGCGTTGGGATTATTGAACACGAACCCGCGGCCCATGACTTCGTCCTTGAAGTCGATCGACGTTCCGCTGAGGTACAAGGCGCTCTTCGAGTCGCAAATGACCTCGACGCCGTGCTGTTCCCACGACTCGTCGTTTTCGGTCTTGTCCTCGGTCAGATCGAGTGAGTAGTTGAACCCGCTGCACCCGCCGCCCTTGACACCGACACGCAGAAACATCGTCTGCGGCTCCTGCCCGTCCTTCTCGGCAGCCTCTTTCTGCTGATCGATGATCCCCTGGATTTCCTTCGCCGCACCCTCCGTCAAGGTAATGGACATTCCGGCAACTCCCTATTCTCGAGTTCAACCGCGAAGCGACGCCACGCGGTCCGCTTCGCTCGATTCATCCGGCCCGTTGCACTGACTTGCCGTGCCCGACGGCAAACCCAAAGGCACCGGCACATGGTCGTAGGCGATATACGCCAAGTCGATTCGGTTAAGAAACTGATGAAAACGCTCCTGGACACGCCGCAAGGGTGCCTTGATGCGGCACCCGGCCGCGAGATCGCACCGCGGCGGCGCTTCCTCGACCGACGCCTGCCCGTCCTCGTCGCAGCAGCACAGCGTTAAGTGAACGGGACCTTCGACCGCTTCAATCACCGACGCCAGAGTGATCTGCTCCGGACGGCGCGACAGCTTGTACCCGCCCTGTGCCCCGCGCGTCGACACCACCAGTCCATGCTGGAGCAACTGATGAAGGATATTGGTCAACACCGGCAGCGGAACCGCCACGTCTTCCGCGAGCTTGCGCGCGCTCGTTCGCTCCGTGTCGCGACGGGCGAGCGCCGCCATCGCAACCAGTGCGTAATCAGCCTTTCGCGTCAAAGAAAGCATCGCAACACCGTCCGGAAAGCCGCCAGGACCTCGTCCAAGACTTATATAGTACTAGATCGGTGATATTGCAAGTCCAATCCGCATTAATTTGGTGAGAATTGCCCGTACAGCGTCGTATGGCCCGTCCGTCGTGCCCTGATTGAACCGTAAACTCTGAATTGTGATTGAGTTACGTCGCTATGAGGAGCGTTTGGAGCAGTTGCGCTCCGGCGGAGGCCTCCGGTCCGGATCGACCACGACATCCGACAGCGGGTCCGAGGCATGCATCGGCACCAACTTATTGCTAATCGGGCGCGATACTTCGGTCGATCCTCATCGGTTCGAGATCGGCCGCGGCGGGGATGACGGTGGCGAGGAATCCTGACAGTGCTGCGTGCGGCTGCGCAGACTTAGATCGCCCCCGCCAACCGGACCAACGAGCGACGACGACGAACGTAAGCGTTTTGCAGGAAAGTTCAGGCATTTCGGCAGGGAGTGATCAAGGCAATGGCGACCAAAGTTAAACCAGATGCATGCGTGCTGACTCCGTTAAGTCCCCTCACGTCCGGTCCGACCCACGGGTCGGTTGACGGTGAATCCGAAGTGGCTATCCTGGCGCCCTTTGGCCCGAACACACCTGCGGAGCAACAACCCATGGCCGGTTTCAGCCTTGAGCAGCACGGGATTCACGTCAACAACGTGCTTCGGAACCTCGGCTCGGCGCGATTGTACGAAGAGGCGATCAGGCGCGAGGCGAACACCAGCATCTCCGATACGGGCGCGCTGATCGCGTATTCCGGCGCCAAGACCGGGCGCTCGCCGAAGGACAAGCGCGTCGTCAAGAACCCGGACTCGGAGAAGAACATCTGGTGGGGCTCGGTCAACGTGCCCTTGGACCAGCACTCGTTCGAGATCAACCGCGAGCGCGCCAAGGACTACCTCAACACGCTCGATCGAGTCTACTGCGTAGACGCTTTCGCCGGGTGGGATCCCGAACGCCGCATCAAGGTGCGCGTGATCTGCGCCAGACCGTACCACGCCCTGTTCATCTACACCATGCTCATCCGACCGACCGAGGAGGAACTCGCCTCCTTCGGTGAACCGGAGTACGTCATCTACAACGCGGGCCAGTTTCCAGCGAACCGTCTCACAGAAGGCATGACCTCCGAGACGAGCATCGACCTGTGCTTCGAGTCCGGCGAGATGGTCATCCTCGGAACGGAGTACGCCGGTGAGATGAAGAAGGGCGTCTTCACCATCATGAACTACCTGATGCCCAAACGCGGCGTCCTCTCGATGCACTGCTCCGCGACGGCCGATCTGAAAACGGCGCGATCGTCCGTCCTCTTCGGCCTGTCCGGCACGGGCAAGACCACCCTGTCCGCCGATCCCAACCGGGCGCTCATCGGCGATGACGAGCACTGCTGGACCGATACGGGCATCTTCAACATCGAAGGCGGCTGCTACGCCAAAGCGATCGACCTCACACCCGAATCGGAACCGGAGATTTTCCAGGCACTGCGCTTCGGTTCGGTACTCGAGAACGTTATCTTCGACGACGAGGACCGCCACGTCGATTTCTCCGACACCAGCGTCACCCAGAACACGCGCGGCGCTTACCCCATCGAGTACATCCGCAACGCGAAAATCCCGTGCGTGGCCGGTCATCCGACCGACGTCATCTTCTTGACCTGCGACGCCTTCGGTGTGATCCCGCCGGTGAGCCGGCTATCCCCCGAGCAGGCCATGTACCACTTCATCAGCGGTTACACCGCCAAGGTCGCCGGCACCGAAGTCGGCATCACCGAACCCGAGGCCACCTTCTCGCCCTGCTTCGGCGGACCGTTCCTTGCGTGGCATCCCGGCAAGTACGCCGAGTTGCTCGCCGAGAAGATGAAACAGCACAACGCCAACGTCTGGCTCGTAAACACCGGCTGGAGCGGTGGGGCCTACGGTGAGGGCAAACGCATGAAACTCGCCTTCACCCGTGCCATCGTCGATGCCATCCACGCCGGCAAGCTGGCCGACGCACCGATAACGCCCGACCCCGTGTTCGGATTCGGCGTCGTAGGCGACTGCCCCGGCGTGCCGCGTGAGATCCTCTCGCCCAGAAACACCTGGGCGGACAAAGACGCGTTCGACAAGACCGCCCGCAAGCTCGCAGGCCTGTTCATCGACAACTTCAAGACGTACGAAGGCGGCGTGTCCGACGCAGTCAAGGCGGCCGGCCCGTCGCGCTAGCGAGATTTGCAGAAGACGGCGCCACAACGTGACGCACAATCATGTAGCGTCACCCCTTGTGGGTGACGAGCAGAGGAGC
>JAJDDR010000251.1 GCA_029260255.1 Phycisphaerae bacterium | reverse complement strand
CGTCTGCGACCGCGTCGAACAGGCGTTCGTCGAGGACGAGAAGGGGCGTGACCATTGATTGTGGCATGCCAGGGGTAGGGCGGGTTCCACCCGCCTTCTTCCTCGGTTGCGGCGGGTAGAACCCGCCCTACGGCATGTCCCTTACCGACGATGCCACAGAGAATGGTCACACCCCTCTCCACTCGGGTTTCTATCTAATTGCTGCGGGCATGAGCCCCGCCCGAGATGGGGACTCATCCCGCGGCTCGGGCGGTCTCCAAACCGTTGAAACGGGGTTACTCCTGCGGCGCTACTCGACGTCGACTTCGATGTTGTGGATCCGCGGACCGTTGAGGTCCCGTAGGTGCAGACGAATCGTGCGCTGCCGCAGCGACTCGGGGTCCTTGAAATGGTACTCGAGCATCTTCGACTGACCCGGCAGCAACTGCGTCAGAAGACGCGTCTGCCGTAGTCGGCCCGGCGCGATCGCGAACGCGCGCAGGTTCAACGTCTTGTCTCCACGGTTGAAAACGCGGTGCCGCACGATCAGCCGGTCACTGCTGAGCACCGTGTGTCCCCAGGCGTCGATGTCGCGTACGCCCAGTTCCAACGGGAGCGGCACCACGACGCGATAGCGGCGGTCGGCGTCCAGCGTAAACTCGGCGTTAATCATGCCGGTCCCGGCGGTCGTGTTCCGACCGTACCGAATCTCGAACGGCTTGTTGACCGTACCGTTGGCACGAATCGAGAATCTGAACTGCCGCGGGTTGATGTCCCAGGCGTCCGGCGTGCCGAGTTGAACCGTGCCCGCCAGCGGCTCGTCGCGCGGATTGACGATCCCCAGCTCGTGCTGATGGGCGTCGATGCTGAGTTCCTCGAAATCGGGCACCAACCGCAACTCCGTGCGGAACGCGATCAACCAGCGATCGATGCCGTCAATGAACACCGGGTCGGCCGTCAGGTGAACCTCCTGCCGGCCATCTTCCGCCGTGGTTAGCGGGCGTGCCCGACCCCACATATCGATCTGCCGCGTCGCCGAGCCGAGTTGGATCGTGTGTGTGCGACCGGCTTCGCCGGCCTCGTTGTCCCACAGCGCCAGGACGGTCGTGTCGCGGTCATGGAACGCCAGCGCGGTGACACCGGGTGCGATGTAGACGGGGTCCCCCGGTACGGTGCCGCCGGTCAGATCTGCGAGTGTGTGCAACAGCACGAACTCCTCGCTGGGCTCCGTGACCTTGGAAGCCGTCGTGAGGCGCGTGTGCCAAGGTTGTGGCACGGTGACCGTTCGAATGCCGGCGTGGCGGGCGTGCAGAAGTCTCTTGCACCAGTCTCTCAGATGCCCGCGATAGTCGATCTCCTTGGTGCCCGTCGGCTGGACGAAGGCGGTGGAGACCGGCATGCCGCGCTTGCGGTACTCTTCCACGTGGGAAGCGATGTATTCAGGCAGGATCGATCGGTCGATCGCGAAGGAGACGTCATCCGCGGCTGGCGGATCGGACTGCGGTTCCCACGTGAGCGCCCCGGGCGTAGTCAGGTGCGGCGCGGTGGTCAGCTTGAGGATCTCCGCGCGAACACGCCGCAGCGCATCGGGCAACTGCGGATCGGCGGCGATCGCCGGGTCGCCGTCGAGCCCTATCTGCCACGATCGGAAGATGCTCGCGTACGGGGCGAACACACGAACCAGGTGCTCCCGCCAGGCTTCGGGATCCTCATTGAGCATGGTCAGCAACGATCGCCGATACGCGCCGGCGGCGCGGACCAGTTCCGAGGGCGGTCCCACGAAGACACCGGTTACCGCAACGCGCGCCTTCAGCAGTTCATAGAGCAACGTGTCCGTGTCGGGATCGGAGTCGATCAGGTCCGGGACGCCCGCGAGACCCGACCAGATGGGCATCTTGACCGCACCGACGCGAAGCGACCGGAGCAACTTCAGCTCGTCGAGGGGGTCGGCGCGGTCTTTGACATCGAACGACACGCCGAACGCACGCGCTCCGGCCGGCTGCTCCCGGTACACGGTCTGCACGCTCGCGAAATCGAGCGTGCGGTTCGCGATGACTGTCGCGCCGTCCTCTCCCGCAGTGGACACCACGCGCACGCGCGCACGGTAGAGCCCGTTGGGTGCCCCCTTGAAATCGATGCGCACGGGTATGGACCGTTTGCTGCTCTGCACCGGAATCTCCGCGCGACGCACGCTCCGCCCGTCAACGTCGAGCACGTCGAGGGTGGCCCGGAGCTGGTAGCTGTCAGCGTCCGTCACTTTGACCGAAAGGACCGCCTCGTCCGCCGGGGTGAAGACGTTTCCCGGGGCGGACGTCGCAATGTCCACCCGAGGCAGGCGATAGACTCTGATGTCGTCGAACCAGGCTTGCGCGGCCATGTCGCGGCGCTCAATGTGTCTGCGGGGTCGCGGTCCGTCGTACCACGATTCCGGGTGGACCGCCCAGAGCGTGAGACCGATCCACACGGCCTGCTTGGTTCCCGCGGGGAGGAACACCTCGACCCGCCGCCAGTCATCCGAGCCCGATTCGGTGGAGACCAACTCGCTGAATCTCTGGCTGGACCGTATCGGCAGTTGGTCGTGATCGAGATAGTAAGCGCTGATCGCGGCGCGCGCGCTGGACAGCATCTCGCCGCGAATCCATGCCACGACGAGATAGTCGTTCGTACTGATGGCGTCGATGCGCCGGGCGGTGTAGCGGTAGGCGACGTTTCGACCCTGCGTCGTGAGGCGGAAGGACGGAGGAGCGTCGTGCCCGATCGTCCTATCGAACTCGCCCTCCGCGTAGCGCGGAAAGTCGGCCCCGCCGAACCGCACCCAGTACTTGGGAACATGCTCGAGGTTGCCTTCGTCGCGTTCGTCGAAATCGAAAAGGTGGAGCAGACGGTCGCCGGCGGGTGCTCCGGCCGGGTCCGCGAACGCCGCGGCGGTTAGCGCACCGATCACGGTAAACACGCCGACCACGATGTGTCGGCGCGGAGTTCGTCCGCTCGATTGTCCAGATGACCATGACACTGCATCGATTATCGGCTGAGCCACGACGCGCGTTGAGATAGACCCGGGTTTGCGGTATCGGATCGAGCGACCTAGGATGCGTCCCGTGAGCACGCTCCACGACCACAGGCGGTATCTGACGAACTTCGATTCCTGGCGCACCGGGCACATATTCACGGACGTCCTGGTCATCGGCGGCGGATCGGCGGGCGCAAGTGCTGCGCTGGAAGCCGCGACGCTCACCGATAATGTGCTGGTGGTGTGCAAGAGCGGGTTGAGCGAGTCCACGACGCGATACGCTCAGGGAGGGATCGCCGCCGTCCGGGCGACGGACGACTCCATCGAAACGCACATCGAGGACACGCTGCGGGTCGGTTGCGGTCTGTGCCGGCGGGACGCCGTGGAGATTCTGGTCCGCGGCGCGTCGGAACGGATCGACGAGCTGGTCGAGTGGGGGATGCGCTTCGATCTCACCGGCGGCACACTCGCTCTGACGCGCGAAGGCGGGCACTCGGTCTCGCGCGTGCTGCATGCCGAAGGCGACGCGACCGGCCGCGAGATGTCGCGCGTGTTGTGCGAACGGCTCCGCGCAAACGAGAACATTCGCATCTTCGACGATTGCTTTCTGATCGACCTGATCACGCACGAGGGGCGCTGCGTCGGGGCGATCACGTTCAATCCCGAACACGGTCATCAGTTGATCTGGGCGCGGCAGACCATTCTGGCGAGCGGCGGCGCCGGGCGCATCTATCGCGAGACGTCGAACCCGCCCGTCGCGACGGGCGACGGATACGCGGCGGCCTATCGCGCCGGCGCTCGACTGGCGGACATCGAGATGGTTCAGTTCCATCCGACCACGCTGTACGTCGCCGGTGCGGCGCGAGCGTTGATCTCCGAGGCGGTGCGCGGTGAGGGCGCCGTCCTGGTCGATCGCGACGGCACCCGATTCATGGAGTCCTATCACCCCGACGGCGAGTTGGCTCCGCGCGACGTGGTCAGCCGGGCGATCTTCCAGCAGATGCGCGAGACGCGAACCAATTGCGTCCATCTCGACGCGCGCGGGATCGGGGCGGAGCGGTTTGCCAAACGGTTTCCCGGGATCACCAAGTTGTGCCGCGACTTCCAGATCGACGCGGGGCGAGAGCTGATTCCAGTGCGACCGGCCGCTCACTACATGGTCGGCGGCGTTCTGACCGACACCGACGGGACGACCAGCCTGGACGGACTCCTGTGCTGCGGAGAGGTGGCATGCACGGGTGTCCATGGCGCGAATCGCCTGGCCAGCAACTCGCTGCTCGAAGGGCTCGTGTTCGGTACCATTGCGGGGCGGACGGCCGGCACGCGCGCGGGTAACGGTCCGGAGGTACCTTCGCGCGGGCGCATCAGCAGTGCCAACCCTCCGTCACAGCGCACGGAACTCGATCTTCAGGACATCCGCAACAGCCTGCGAAGTCTGATGTGGCGCAATGCCGGGATCGAGCGAGACGGTGAGCGCCTCACCGAGTCGCGCGAGATCATCGAGTTCTGGGGACACTACGTGCTCGACAAAACCTTCGATGATACGCAGGGATGGGAAACACAGAACATGCTCGGGCTCAGCCGCCTCATCGTGATCGCGGCGCGCGAACGCGAACGCTCGATCGGCGTGCATTACCGCACCGACGGCGACGCGGCCGATCAGTCGAAACCTTTGCGGCACCTCTCGGTCCACCGCGGTGAGGACGGACTGCGGCTCGGTCGCCTCGACCTTGACTACAACCCGTGTGACTAGCGCGGATTATTCATGACGCGAGCGCAAACGCACGCAAGACCCTGTAGCGTCACCCCTGGTGGGTGACGAGCATGGAAGCGACGCATACACTGCGATCGACTCGCCGCCCACAAGGGGCGACGCTACATTGGGTTACGCTGGCTTTTCACGCGCCGCGAATAACCCGGGTCGGCGACGCGCGCACGCCAACGCTCCACGCGATAGGTCCGCATCAACCCGGACGGCGTTCTCAGGGACCCCTGGAGTCGGCGGACTGGTGGACGGCGTGCGGTTGGTCGACGGGGAGGTCGGTCAGCGTTTGGGTGGATCCATCCGGCCAGGTGATGGTCAGCGGCGGCACAATGGACAGGGAACCCAGGCCCACGGTGACGGGCAGTTCGACCTGCGACAGGTAGCTACGGGTGGGCATGACCCGGCGGCGGACGGGAGTGTCACCGACATGGCACTCAATCAGAGCACCGATCGCGTCACGATTGCACGCGCGACCGACCAGTGTCAGCCGGACCCAGTGGTGGCCGGTGGACTGATCATTCCGCAGCAGCACCGCGCGCCGGCCGGCTTGGGTCACGAGGATGTCGAGATCGCCGTCGGCATCGATATCGGCGTACGCCGCCGCGCGGCCGACGAGGGGGTTAAGAAGGTCGTTGGGTTCACCCCCGTCAGCGACCGGCACAAAACGCCGGGCATGGTCCGGTCCGGCATTCCAGAAGAGTTGCGGCGGCTGCTCGTAGTGCTGACTGGATTGGACGACGTTGATTTCCTGTTCGAGGTGCCCGTTGGCTTGAAACAGGTCCAGGCGTCCGTCGAGGTCGTAGTCGAAGAAGAACAGACCGAACGTCAGCATCAATCGGCTCGGACCTCCAATGCCCTCTGTGATCGACTCATCCGCATAGAGCGTCGGATCCTGCTGCGTGACGTAGGCGGACGTCATCTCGTTGGCGAAGTTCCCGATGAAAACCCCGAGGGCGTCGTCCTTGCGATAGTACCCGGCGTCCGCGCCCATCCCGCCCGTAGCGTTCCCCGCGCGGTCAAACGCCAACCCGAGCAGGGCCGCGGATTCCTTGAACGTCCCGTCACCCTGATTGTGGAATAAGAAGTTCGCCACCGTATCGTTCGCCACCAGCAGATCGATCCAGCCGTCCCGGTCGACATCCACCGGGGCGATCCCCAGCGACTTGGCGACCGGCGTGCCGGTGGCTGGGTTTCTGACTTGCACGCCCGCATCCGCCGAAACGTCGGTGAACGTCCCGTCACCATTGTTGCGGTAGAGGTAGGGGAAGGTGCCCTGAAAGTTCATCGGCGGGCCGTACGCACGCCCGACGCCGACCAACCGGTAGTCGACCTCGAAGTCGATCCGTCGCGACCACTGAATGTAGTTACCGACGAACAGGTCCAGGTGCGAGTCGTTGTTGTAGTCGATGAATGCGGCGCTGCTGCTCCAGGCATCGGACCCACCGGCCACACCGGCTCGCGGGGTGACATCGACGAACTTGGCGGGTGGGCTGTCCGCGGTCGCCGCGCCGGCGCGCGGCGTTCGGTCGGGCGTGATGTTGCGGAACAGGTGATTCGCGCCGACGGCTGATATGAAGACGTCCACGCGACCATCATTGTCGTAGTCGCCGATCGCGACGCCCGTGCCGTAGAGACTGACGTCCAAACCCGAACCAGCGGTGACGTCGGTATAGTGACCGGTGCCGTCGTTGCGGTAGAGCGCCGCGGTGGGCGGCGACTCGGCGGTCGGCGCGTTCTCAGGCCAGTGCGTACCGTTGACGAGCAGAATGTCCTGGTTCCCGTCGGCGTCATAGTCGATAAACGCGCACCCACTGCCCATCGCCTCGGGCATGAGCTTGTCACCGACCGCGCCGTTCTCGTGGACGAAGTCGATCCCGGACGCGGCCGTAACGTCTGTAAACGTGACACGCGGCGGCTTGACTGGAGTGTCGACGAAGCGCGGAGGCGCGATGTGCGCCTCGGTGGGCGCGGATTCGGCGTCCTGCCGGGTGAAGACCCACACGACCAGACAGAGCGCGAGCCCCAGCAAGGCGATGGCGATCAGCGACGTCTTGAACGCTCGGCCGATGATCGAATCATCTTCGGCGACCAGTTCGACCTCGTCGTGATGCGTTTCGGGCGGCTTTGTCTCGCTCATTTGCGTGCAATCTCTTGAGCGTATCCGGAAAGCTGGTAGGCGCCTTCTCGCTGCAAATCGTAAATCACCACCGCCTCGGCCGCATGGTTGGCGGCCGGGTACTTCAGTCGTGCGGCGGCGACCGCCTGGTCGCGGGCGTTGTCGTCCGGCTTGTACTTGGCGTGCAACGCGCGATGCTCGTCCGCCTTCTCCCGATCGCCCAATTGGGCGTAGATCAATCCCAGGTTGTAGTGGGCGGTAAGGTTCTCCGGGTCGATGGCCAGTGTCTTGTCGAACCAACCCAGCGCCTGGCTGAGCAGCGCCTCCCGCCGCGCGCGCCGCGCATCGCCGCGTTCCTGCTTGGCTCGCTCGAAGAGGGTTTGACCCAACTCGTTCAGCACGCGATAGTCACGCGAGAAGTCGAACTCCCGCTGACGTGTTTCCGCCGTGTCCATCGCGACGATCGATCTGAAGTCCTCGATGGCTTCGTCCAGAAAACCGTTCTGCTTGTTGACCAGCCCCGAGAACCACGCCACCGTCCACGGCGGCGCCTGCGGATCGTGCGCCCCCGCCCGGTGGAGCGCAAGCACCGCATCGTCGAGACGCCCCTCTTTGAAATAGACGCGGGTGAGATTGAGCGGACCGTCGGGGCGGTCGAGCGCCTCGACGCGCGCGAAGGCGTACGCAGCCTGCCGCAGTTCACCCTTGTTGGCTCCGGTGCCGCCCTTCCGCAGCAATCCGATCCCGTAGTCGTTCCATCGCTGCCACTCGGGCGCCTCGAACGGCGCGTTGACGACGGGCGAATCGACCCCCGCGACCGGGAACGTGACACGGTCATGGGCGAGAGTGATGATCGGAAGATCGTTGGTCACGAAGTCGTCGCCCTGGAAGAGCCGGGTGTAGATGGTGTCGAATTTGCGGTACCGAAGCGTGACGTCGACGGTAATCGGTTCGGTGACACCGGGTGGCACTGTCAACCCGTAGTGTACCACGTCCCCCGCCCCCGGCGGAATCTGATGGTTGTAGAGCGCGATGAAAATGTCCTGGGCGTTGCGGCGATCGATACGATTGCCCTCGCGGTCGATCACAAAGGTGTTGACGAAGTGTGACCAGGGATCGACCTGATTGTCCTCCGGACGCCGCCCGCCGCTGCGACCGATCACGCGGTCCCCGCTGGTGACGACGACGTCCATCCATATCTCGTTCGAGTCCGTGGTTCCCTGGGTGAACGCATGTCCCATCTTGAGGGTCCGGATGACGGTCTCGATCAGGTAGCGCTCGCCCGGTTCGAGCGCGGGCACGACCGGCCGCAACGGCGCGATCGGTGTCGCGTCGATGGTTCCACCCTTCTTGATCCCGAAGATGTCAACCCGCATCACACCCTCGTTGAACGTGCCGTGGGCGTCGATGGCCGACCGCGGCATGTCCATCAGGAAACAGATGGCTGCGTTCGCGCTGGGAAACTGGTGATTGTGAATGCTCAGCACGCCGGTGTCTTGAAAATCCTTCGCGGCGAAATCGTCCGACGGAATGAGCGGCATGTGGCAGTTATTGCAGTTCGGCTCCGCCGTCGCCGGATAGTAGAAGCTCGACGCTCCGTGCCCGGAGACGCCGCTGAGCAGAAACGTATCGTAATGGTTTTGCCCGCGCAGCCACTTGTAGTTGTTGATCTCGAACGGCAGGTGGACCTTGTGACACGCCCCGCAGTACTCCGCCTCCTTGTGCAGCGGTTTGAGGAAGGTCTTCTTGTGAAACTCCGGCTTGGCTTTGACGAGCTGCCGGTTCACCCATTTGAGCAGCGGGTCCTCACTGAAGGTAAACGGGTACTGCGCGGGCTCCTCGATCGTGTAATCTCCGTTGCCGCGTGGGGAGTTGATGTGCGTAATCGCGTGGCAGACCGTGCAGGTGACCCCGGCTTGCGCCGCCTTGTCCGAGGCGAGATCGTAGTTGGGGTCGTCGAACTTCGGATCGTCGAACGCCCCGCTGAAGAACGGCACCGGGTCATGACAGCCCGCGCAGAACCGTGCCCCCTGCACGTTCCCGTCGCGTTCGAAAACGGCCGCCCGCGTCTGCAGAACGGAGAAGAGATATGCCGGGTTATTGAACGAGGCGAACCGGTGGGCGCTGTGCGTCCAGTCCTCGTGGATGTCCTCGTGACACTCCTCGCAGTATGCGTCGTTCGCCAGCGATCGCTCCGGAATGAAGTTGCCGTCGGTGGTCCGCGAGAGCGATGGAAAGAAGTACCGCTCGCCCGACGCGGGACCGGTCACGTTCCACCGTCGCGGATCCTGCGAGTGCAGACTCATCATCACGGCTGCGAAACCGAACGCCACCGCGGACCACGTCACGCCCGTACGCCATTTGATCCGCTTGCCGGCCAAGCGGTGCAGCACGAAAAGCCAGATCGCCACCAACGGCGCGATCACGTGCGCCCAGTAGGATACCGTGCGCACCTGCGCGTTCTTGATGTTCAGTTCGAGCCCCGCGATGTCCACGCGCGTCAGGATGACCCCGCTGATGATGAGCGACAGGCTGACCGCGAACAACGCGTACCCGACCTTGATCGCCCGCTTGTTGGAGCGTTGCCTGGTGTTGGTGATGTGGATGGTCCCGAAGACGACTACCGGGCCGACGATGGCCAGTCCCAGCACCAGGTGCAGCAGGAACATGTACTGGTAGAAGTAGTTCTGATAGGTCTGCCCCGTCGCAGCCTCGAGGGCTGTGATGCTGACCAGGTAGACCGAATTCACCACCAGCACCGCGAACAGCGCAAAGAGCACGGTGAGGAGCTTCCCCAGTCGCGGACCGACGGCTGGGACGTACTTGCGGCGCTGTGGTGTCGCTCGTGTCGAAGGTGCTGCTCGAGTCGTCGTCATACGAAGCCACTCCCGCGGAGCAAGCCGGAAACCACGCGGACACCAACCATCCGAGGACGGTCATCGTGTGTCAGCACATCGGATCGTCATCGTTGCCGAATGGATACAGGCCCCCTGTCAGTGTATGTGAGACGCGGTTCAGCGTAAAGCGGGTCTATGACTCGGGCAGGGGTCTGTGACAGAATCGACGGGACGGGCGCCCCGCCGATTCTGTCACGGATCCCTCGGGCAGCACGGCACCTGTCAGTTACGAAAGCTTCAGGCGCGTTGTCACCAAGACACTGACGAATCGACTGCCCCGATGCCCAGGCCGGAGTCCCCGAGCCGTTATGGCGGTTCCAGGATCGCGCGCGGCATCAGCCGTCCCTCTTGGCGACAACGGTGATGCCGTACCGCCCGGCGGCGGACAGCATCTTCTCGCGCTCGACGATGACCGTCTTGCCCGCTTCGATGACCAGCGCCCGGGCGCCATTGCGGTGCAGGTTCTCGATGGTCTCCGGACCGACCGTCGGGATGTCGAACCGCATGTCCTGATTCGGCTTGGCGACTTTGATGAGCGTCCAGCCGCCCTTCTTGCAGAGCGCCCCCGCGCGTTCGATCATGCGGTCGGTGCCTTCGATGGCTTCGATGGCGATGACCTCGGTTTCCTTGACGGCGACGGCTTGTCCTATGTCGAGACGCCCGAGTTCCTTGGCGATCCGCCAGCCGAAGTCGGTGTCCTTGCCCAGGTTGGGCGGCGGCTGCGCGCCGGTGAGCGCGCCCTCTTCGGCGAGCGCGTCGGTGCAATACTGTGTCGCGTCTTCGAGTTTGATGCCCTTGGTTTGCAGGACATCGGCCACGGCGCCCAGCACGGTGTCATTTCGCTTGTCGCGAAGCCGGAAGAACCAAAGCTTGAAACTGATCCAGTCGGGCAGAAGCTTGAGGAGTCGGAATCGCCCGTACATAACCTGCTTGTTGACGTAGCCGGCCATGATGGCGCGATGAACGCGCGCCCGGGTGAAGACGTTGATCCAGCGTCCCATGCGGGCGAGACCGGCCCAGTGGAACGAATCGGCGATCTCGCGCAAAGCGGGGTCCGCCAACCCGCGCAATCCGACGACCACCACGCGGCAGCCGGCGCTCTTGGCACCTTCAACGACCATGAACGGAAACCGCCCGGCCCCCGCGATAACTCCGATGGAATTACGCACCGCTCGCGTCACTCTCGTCAAGGCGCTTGCGGAGCGCCTCCACCTCGGCTTCCAGTTCGCGCAGACGCGTTTTCATCTTGGGTAGACGATGGACGGCGGAGGCCTGGCGGCGGAACGCGGACGACTCGACGGCCGGTGATCCGAGGTACTCGGATCCGGGCTCGATGTTCGAGTGTACGCCGCTCTTGGCGCCGATCCGCGCGTTATCGCCGATGGTCAGGTGCCCACTCACGCCGACCTGTCCGGCAAGCGTGACGTGATTGCCGATCTTGGTCGAGCCCGCGACGCCCACCTGCGCGACGAACATGCAGTGCTCGCCGACCTTGGTTCCGTGGCCGATGACGACCATGTCGCTGAATTTCGTTCCCTTGCCAATTCGCGTCTCACCGAGCGTGGCGCGATCGAGCGCGCAGCATGCGCCGATCTCCACGTCGTCCTCGATGACGGTCGTTCCGATCTGCGGGATCTTCAGCCACGCTCCATCCACCGGGGCGTAGCCCAGACCGTCCTGGCCGACGACCGTTCCGGCGTGAATCGAGACGCGATCTCCTATTCTGCAGCCACTGTAGATGACGACGTTGGGAAAGAGCGTGACCTCTTCGCCTATTCGGACATTCTCGCCGATGTAGCAACCCGGGTAGAGGGTAGCGTCATTCCCAATAGTTGCGTTCTCGCTGATGGTGACGTTGGGGGCGATGTTGGCACCCGTGCCGATCTTGGCCGATTCCGCGATCGTGGCTCGATCATGGATGCCCCACTGCGGGTGGGATCGGTGGCCGTGGATGTGGACGATTGCCGCAGTGATGGCGCCGTAAGGATCGGCGCAGCGAAGCGTGGCAAGACCGTTCGGGACGTCGTCCTCGGGCTTGACGATGACGACGGATGCCTTGGTCTCCGCGAGGCGATTCGTGTAGCGCGGGTTGGCAAGGAAGCTGATCTCGCCCTCCACGGCGTCTTCCAGCGTGTTGGCGGCATGCACATGGGCTCGGGCGTCGCCATCGACTTCGTTGGGGAATCCGTGTTTGGCCAGGAATTCGGAGAGTTCGGCGAGCGTTAGGTTCTTCCCGTTCATGTCAGTTCGCAGGGATCGCGTTCGGTTGCACCGCGGGAAGTGTACCTGGGGTGACAGCCGAGCGTCAACGAAACGGCAAACAGCGCCGGCCCGACCGACGCGCCAATCGGTTCAGTGCGACCTTCGCGCGTCGTCGTGCGGACTATCGGCGCGACGAGGAATCACCGAAGAACCACCCACTGGTTGCAGTGTTGCTGCAATTCGGCCGCCTCGCTCGGGGGCTGGTCTCCGACCGCCTATCTCCAGAAGTGCCACCAGGGGTGAGCTTTGGTGTCGCGGATAACGCGGTGGCGCATGGATGTGGTGGTTGGGAGTTGGGCGCGCATGTCGGCCAAGCGTTGGCGGGCGAACTGCTGGGGGTGCTCGCGGATGCGTTGCCGCGTCGATTCACAGAAGACAGCGTCGGCGGGCGGGAGTTCATTGTCCGTATAGAACTTGAGTGCCTCCTCGAGGCACTGAGCCGCTTCGAGACCCAGGCGCCGAGATTCGACCTTGTTCTCCTCTTTGCCCGCCGCCTCGAGAATCACGCGGAAGAGCGTGATCCACTGTCCGACATCGATGATCCTCGAAGGCTCGTCTCCCGGGTTGATGGCCGCGTACAGGTCGTCGGGCGCCTCCGCCGTCGTGCCCTCAGGGAGGGTGAACGTGAACCGCGCGATTTGGGGACAAGCCGCGCAACGCGCGGACATGGCGATTCGCCGCGGGTCACCTTCCGGATCGGGGCGTTCCGTTTCGTCGCATGTGAGCGGTCCGCCGCCGCAGCGTCTGCACGGAGTCACGGCCAAAAAGAGGTGTGCTTCGGCGAGGCTGTGGGCATCGAGCGAGTCCGAACTCATCCGTTCGTCAATCGATGTGTCGCACGGAGCGTGCGACGCGGTGCGGCAATCGCGGGCGCGACGCGCCTTGGGCGAAACGTCGCTGTCGTGCTAGTCCCCATCCGGGTTTTCCGGTGCGCTGAGGATGGCGACGGCCATCTCCTGGAAGGCCGCCCCAATCTGGATATCGCGATCCACGGTGGTGAGCGATGCGTCGTCCAGGATACGCGTGGCGTCCCTCAGGGTCTCCAGTACCACATTGGTACGCCGCGTCTGGACGTCGGCGGTCGCACCGAGTTCGTTGGTGACCAGGAACCAGGCGTCGCCGCTCTTTTCGAATCCGATTCTGCCGGTGGGCATCGGGGCGGAGGCTTCGCTTTCGGAATCGAACATTACGTCGTCGATCGACACGTGGAACTCCAAGTCGGCGCGCAGCATCGGAAGAATCTGGGCGGCGAATGCGGGTCGCGGATCGGCGGACTCGACGGCGGCGATGAACGCCTCGGCGACGGTGGCTGCCTCCCTCATCGTGTCGGCGCTGGCCTTCATGATGTCGCGCTGCCGCTCGACGAGCAGATCGGCGAGCTTCTCGTAGTCCTTGTCGTCGTTCGCGGCTCGAACGGCCTCGATGAGTTCGGCGATCTTCCGGCGATCTTCCTGCCGAGAGTCATCGACCGACTCGGGTTGGCCGAGGTCGGCAACATCGGCGAGCGACTCGATGCCGCCGGCGCGGTCGAGCAGCGACGCGTCCAGCGTGGGCGCGGGCGTCGGAAGCAGCGGGCTCTCCGCGGTACCGAGGTTGCGGTTGAAACGCTCGGCTGGCGGTTCCTCACGGCAGGACGCAGCGCCGCCGAGAAGTACGGCAACCAAAACGCACTGCAGCACTGTCCGAACGGTGGTTTCGCAGACGCGGTGTCGTCGCATGGTGGCTTCTCGAGTTAACGGGTTGACCGAGTGGCGCCAACGACGCCTCAACGCGACGGCTTGATTTCGCCGGAATCCAGCCGCCTAAAGTAGTCTTTGCTCTCCGCCAGCAGACGGGGCATCAAGATCAGCACGACCGGCAGATTGCACAGGACCATCAGACCGGTCGTTCCGTCGGAGAAATCGTAGACCGTGGAGAACTTCTCGAGCACCATACCAAGGAACACAAAGACCACGAAGACGAATTTGTAAGGCAAGATGGCCTGCGGTCCGAACAGGTACTCGGCTCCTTTTTCGCCGTAGTAGGACCAGCTGATCATGGTGCTGAACGCGAACAGACAGACGCCGACGGTGATGATCCACTTGCCCATCCCGGAGAAGCCGCTGTCGAACGCGAAACGCATCATCTCCGCGCCTTCGACCGCAAGATGTACGGGCATTCCTGCTTCGATCCTGGCGGCTCTTTCCAGATCCTCACCCTCCAATCCGCCGGTGTCCACCACGATCGTATCGAGACCGGACCAGCCGTTCGCGTGGCTCCGCCGCGTGTCGACGACGGCCATGGCGACTTCGACGGGTTTGTCGTCGACGCTGTTCGCGACCGGCGACGGGCGCACGATGTGGACGGACACCTTGGTGCCGGTCTCGACGTCGTGGGCGTACGCAGCGGCGAATCGTTCGTCGATACCCTGATTGGTGCTGATGGTGATTCGGCTCTCCTCGACGGACGCGACCGTGCCGAGTTGTGGTCGGTTCCACGCGCCGGTCATCAGTAGCACAAGGGCGCTCATCGTGCAGATGATCAGCGTGTCGATGAACGGACCCATGCCGGCAACGACGCCCTCGCGAACGGGCTCGTCGGTCTTTGCCGCGGCGTGGGCGATGGCGGCCGATCCCTCGCCCGCCTCGTTGCTGAAACATGCACGCCGCAGACCCCAGCTGAACGCGACCCACAAGCTCACGCCGACGAATGAGCCTTCGGCGTCGGTCGACCTGAACGCGGAAGTAACGATCAACTTGAGGTAGTACGGCACCTCGGTCGCGTTGGCGAGGATGATGTAGAGTGCGCCAAGAACGTAGGCGACACACATGAAAGGCACCAGCGCACTGGCGACCCGCCCGATCCGCTTGATTCCGCCGATGATCACCATGGCCACGAGGATGGAGACGACGGTGGCGGCGGCGTAACGCGGGACCGCGAAGTTGCGTTCGAGGACGTCGCTGACGTTCCAACCCTGGAACATGTTCCCACCGCCGAAGCTGTTGAGCATGGTGGCGACGGCGAACAGAACGGCCAGTATCTTGAAGAGGATCCACGCACCGTTGCCGCGATCACGAAGCGGCTCGACGAGGGCCTTCTGCATGTACCACATGGGTCCGCCGCGGACCTCGCCGCGTGCCCTTTCGGGGGCTCCTTTTTCCGGAGGTTGCTCGCCCTTGTATTCAAGCGTGCGTGCTTCGGCATCGGACTCCATGAGGGCGGGCGCGCTGGGGTCCGGTACGTCGCGCACGTCGCGGTACATGACGGCCAGCGAGCATTCGGCGAACTTGAGAGCCATACCCAAGAACCCGATCACCCACATCCAGAAGACGGCCCCAGGGCCTCCGAGCGAGACGGCGACCGCGACGCCGGCAATGTTTCCAAGTCCGAC
>JAJDDR010000026.1 GCA_029260255.1 Phycisphaerae bacterium | reverse complement strand
GCTTCTTGAGGATGATGGGCACGAAGTAATACATCAGACCCCAGCCGATCGGCGTCACGAACAGCCCGACCAGATCGTGGATGAACAGACCGATGATGGCGCCGCTCGCGGTTCCGCCGATCCAGTATTGGGGGAAGAAGTTGCCCATGGTGTAGGTCAGCAGCGTCCAAACGAGCGCGGCGATGAAATACCAAAGCGTGACGTACATCGGCCCGCGCACTTTCAGCAGCGGGACGAGGAAGTTCGTACCCACGAGGATGAGGCCCACGACCGCCAGCGGATCGATCCACACCGGCGTCTCGCCCCATTCGACCGCCTGCGCCTGCCCGGTGAGCAACCCGACGACGGTGCTGAGCACCACGAACTGCCACGCGCAGAAGATAAACCACGAGAGCTTGACGCTGAGCACGCGATGCCCGGTGAGTCGCGGCACGGCCCAATGCAGCGCACCCAGAAACGCATTGGCGATGAAACCGTAGGCCAGTCCGTTGGTGTGCAGGAGCCGGATGCGTCCGGGCGAGAGTAACTCCACGGTCGGGAACGGATACCACTGCATGAACTGCAGCGAGTACAACAAGCCCGCCAGCAGCGCGATCAGGAAGTAGGTGAAGGACGCCACGAAAAACGCCAGCACGATGCGCTCGTTGACCAGCGGGACGGCATGTGCGTCGCCTCGGCCGATCGCCGTGGGTGTGTTGGCTGCCGCTGTTGTCATGTGTCGGATCCCTTATTCCTCTTCTTCTTCTTCTTCCTCTTCATCATCATCACCGCCCATTTCGGACCGCAGCGAGTCTCCGATCTTGGCGACCCAGTCGTCTTGCGAGACGATCATCTCGCGGTCGCGAATCGTGATGTCGGCCGCCGCGAGCAGCGGTGGCCGTTGTTCCGTCAGGCTCTGGACGTAGTACGCCAGCGCCCACAGGTCGCCCCGGGTGGTGATCTGATCGCCGGCATTGGATTGCGTCTCGATGCTGTCGACCCAGGTGGGCATGGCCGTCCCCGTGATGCCCGCCGCGATGGAGCGGTACAACACCTCCACCGAGGTTCCGGCTCGAAGCAGGTCGCGGCGGAAGTCGGGAACGAAGACGACGCTATCGTCGGTGCTGATGCGGGCGACCGCGTTGTCTAGGTTCTCGCGGAAGAACTCCCTGCGGGGCAGCCCCATCGCCTCGTGATAAGCGTTGATGCGGTCCCGCGCGGCGTAGGCCGGATGGCACGTCCAACACTGCGCGAGACCGTGATAGACCGCCGCGCCGCGGGCAATTGCTTCCGATTTGTCGGGCGATGCCGCGTACGGATCCTCAACCACCGGGATCACGGGCGCAACGTCATACAACTCCCACTTATCGGAGAACGTCTTGAGGTACGCAACCAGAGACCAGCGCTGCCGCTCGGGCAGGAGCTTCCAGGGCGGCATGGCCGTTCCCTTCAGACCGTTCGTGATCGTGTCGAACAGATTCCGATCGGTCGGCAGATCCCCATTGCGACGCGAACTGAATTTGAACTTCGCGTTCGTGAAATCGCGCGGTTTGGGGTGCATCACCGCGGCGGCGGGTCCCTTGCCGTCGCCGTTTTCACCGTGGCAACCGACGCAGTAGATCGCGTAGGTCTGCCGCCCCTCTTCGAGCAAGGTGGCGTCGACGCCGACCTGGTACCCGGTGTCGGCCGCCTTGGTTTTCCCTCGCACAGGCTGCCGGTCCTGCGGAACGCACCCGGCCGCGATCAGCCAGAAGCCGACGCCGCAGCACGTCGTAGCGATTGCAATGTCAAGACGATTAAGCATCAGGTGTTATCCGTTGCTGCGGTTGCGGGCAGCGTGTAGGGCACGAAGCTTCCCCAGCGGTCCACGAGCAGCATGGTCCACGCGAATACCAGGTGCGTGAGCATCGCCACCCACCACGGGATCAACTCCACGATCCAGTTGCCGCCGATCAGCGCCGGCTGCATCCATGACAGCAGCAAGTAGAAATTCACCAGCCACAGTGCCAGCCCGAGGATCGTCACCGCCGCAAATCGGGTGATCACACCCGACGCTGCGAACCAGCGACTCAGCAGAAGGTGGAACGGAATACCAAAGAGAGCGCCGGTGCACAAGTACAGCGCGCAGCCGCCCGCCAGCGCCATTCCGTCGCTGATCTCCAGAGCCGCCGCTCCGACCGGAAACGTCATGTAGACGCGGATCAACTGAAATGGCGATTGGTCGACGATGGCGGAGCCGACGATGTTGAACAGCAGGCTGGAGCACGCCCCGACGAAGCCCAGTACCATCCCGGCCAGCGTGTGGTACGACATGTAATAGTTAGGCGGCGCCCACGGACCAGGAGGCGAGTCGCGAAGCTCCGTCTCGAGCCTGGCGACCTCGTTGCGAAGTCGCTCGAGTTCACGCAGTTTCTCAGTCCGATCCATGTGTTCTGCCCCCTTGCAGCTGTGTGTCGCTTCGAGACATTACCCGAACCTCATGAAGTCGGCGGTTCGATCATCAGCACCGCAACGCCGATCATCGCGCCAAGCAGCGTCAACAGTATGATGAGCAAACTCACACCGTACAGCGTCTTGTTGCCCTCATCAAGCACAATCGGCTTCGAGCGGTTCCGAGAGAGGCGGCTCGTAACGAACCCGCAAACCCAGTTCCAGTGGAGGACGAGGTGCATGAGGATGCCGAAGGTAAAAAGGGAAAGACAGGCGAATTGTGCGTCGCACCACGCTTCGTAGTCGTATCCCCACAATCGCCAGCCGCCGGCTTCCGGTCCTGGGGGGAACACAAGTCGCACAACGCCCGACGTCCAGGCAAGACCGCCGAAAACGACCAGCAGTGTAGCGTCCATCAGGAAGTTGATCGCTGACCGCGACAAGCGTACGCCCTTTCGGCATCGAACCTGAGCCCCGACGGCTCGCGACATCGCCGCCGCCCCCCGCGACTCGGCATCGGCTGAAGATTCTTGGCCAATCGTTGGATTCGTCAATGCCCTCGATGCTCGGATCCCGTCCGAACCGCTGGAAGAGCACACGCGGCGCGGACGGTGATTCCGGGCGTTTCGACGGGATCGGCGAATGCGGGAAGGATGGCCGTTTGGTGTCGCGGTGCGGGAGCTGCGAAGTGACTCAGCGGGCGCGGGCTCACGCCACTCGGCGCATCGGGCTTGGTACAACCGAGCGCTTCGGGCTCGGCGTGGACTCGACGAACTCGATACCTACGAAGAAGCCCCCGAGTGACTCGCTGCAATGCCGCACGCGCCCGCGTACCGATTCGTTGGTGGCGTCCGTCGAGATGCGGACCAGAGTGTTGACGTCTATCCGGCGGCGCGTGCGGATGCCGAGCCCGCCTATGCTGATGTCGCGTGTCGTCGCGAATAGAGGAGTTTCGTCCGCGTCGTCGACGAACTCGACCGTGACCGCCGTGTTCCACGTGTACCGAGTCTGTCGCCGCTTGCCCGCGTAGGTGTCCTTCTGTCCCATGCGGTGCGCATCCGTCAGCCACTTTCTGCTTGCCTGTCCGTTGCTGCCCGTTCGTCGCTGCATCATCAGTTGTGTCATGGATCCCACTCCGATTCGTGTCCGCTTTTGCCTCAATTCCCTCTGACGAAGAGTTGAAGCACGCGGTGTGCCAAACGCCTCAGGGACCTTCCGGAGTGATCGGTGGGAACAGTTGCGCGGACCGTGGGCAAAACCCCACGCCGAACTGCCCGCTTTGCCCAGTTGCGTCCCCGATAGCCGACGGACGACGGCGGCTTGGACGGGTGTGGCTGTTCTTCTTGGCACCGTCCGGGTAGGGCGGGTTTTACCCGCCGCAACCGAGCAAGAAGGCGGGTGGAACCCGCCCTACCATTGGCATGCCAAAATCCCTGGCCACACCCGCTTGGATCAAAACACGGATCTCCCGCATCGCGTTGAACGAAGGAAGTTGTTACCATGTCCGATATGCGGGCGCCCACCGCGGGTCGCTCGGCGCGTACTGGCACACTTTGATGGACTATCTGAGGAGAACAACGATGTCATGCCGTCGGTGGTTTACCATGCTCACTATTATCGCACTCGTTCCTTGCGCCGGGTGCGCGTCCAAGTACGCTGATTTCGGCGAGCCGATGAAGCTCGACTCGGCCGAGCCCGTGTCCATCGCCAAGATCCTGGCCGCGGGTGATAAGTACGATGGAGAGTACATGCGGGTGTCGGGAAAGGTCGCCAGCGTGTGCGCCAAGAAAGGCTGCTGGCTGCGGATGTCGTCCGAAGGGGCCAACGATACCGTGTTCGTGAAATTCACCTGTCCCGTTGACGGGCGGCTCATCCCCATGGAAGCCGTCGGGCATGACGTGGTCGTCGAGGGCACCGTCACCGTAGAGACCCTTACGCAGGCCGACGCGAGGCACTACGCCGAAGACGCGGGCAAGTCTCCGGAAGAGATCGCCAAGATCGTTGGCTCGCGGAAACAAATGCGCATGAAGGCCCCGGCGGCACGCATACTGGGGATGCCCAAGAAGTAGGCTGAGAATCTCGTCGAGTCGGGGGTGCCCCATCTACTCGCCCGTGTATTCCGCGTAGGTCTTCGGTGTTTCGTACACGCGGACGCGCGTGAGAGTCGCCGGAGCGAACGCGCCGTCCAACTTGTCGTAAACGACGCGCGTGATGTTCTCGACGCTGGGATTGAGCGTCGAGAACTCCGGGCAATCCATATTCAGGTGCTTGTGGTCGAAGCGGTCGATCACGGCCGCGTTGACGATGCGCTCGCATGCGCCAAGGTCGATGATCGTTCCCGTCCGCGGGTCGGGGTCGCCCGTCAGCGTGATCGACACGACGTAGTTGTGTCCGTGCCCGTTCGGGTTGGTGCATGGGCCGAACGTGCGCTGGTTCTCCTCGGCGCTCATGTCCTCACAGTAGAGCCGGTGTGCGGCGCTGAACTCGAACGCGTAGGTCATACTGACCATGTGCGGGTCTCCTCGATTGACCGTAAAGGACAAGTGCGGCGTCACGCACAGTGTCAACGTAACCAGCGACGCGGGGCGCGGCGTGTGCGGCTCGACGACGGGCCAAAGGTGCCTGAGGGCACCGGCTACGCAACCGCCGCGCGTCGGACCGGCGGATTCGCGCCGCAGCCACTGGATTGCGTGGTCGCGCAAGAGTCTGTCGATCACCGTGATGTTGCAGAGGTAGCCGGTGCGCGGGTCGACCGGTCCGGTGACGATAGCCCGGAGAATGACGTGCGGAACCAGCGCGTCCGAGCCCGGCACGCCGGACCAGCTGTTTCCCATCGGGCGTGATTCCGGGGATTCGGGTCCCAGGCTGAATCGGATCTCGCGCATCAGACGCATCTGCATGACGGGCATCATACATCAGACCGGAGGAATGCACCGCCCGCGGCGGTTAGCGCGCGGGGCAAGCGAACGACCGGGCGCATCCCATTCCGGGCGGCATGCCAACGCCCGCGTGGGCATGATTCGACCGGCGGTGTGCGGTGGAATGTTGCGACGGGAGTTCGATGTCGTAGAATTGCGTTCCCCGTGTGCATCGCGGGGGCACCAATCGGGGCGAGTGGCGGAATGGCAGACGCTGGGGCCTTAAAAGCCCCTGTCCTTTACGGACGTGCGGGTTCGATTCCCGCCTCGCCCATGGACTCTCGCGATCCTGGTTCCAGAACCGGGACCGCGCAGCAGGAGCCCGGTTCAGTGCGATCCGTTCGAAACCCACAGATCACGCAGAGAAGAGTGAATCGATGCAGCCCCTGAGTCCCCAATCTGCGGAATCTGCGGAATCTGCGGAATCTACGGACGAACTAGTACTCCGACACTACTCAATTGATGGGTAGAGTCGTTTGAGCTTTATCCGCGCATCGGCGGTGCGGAATCTCCAATCCACGTTGACGCTGCGCTGGTTGCGATCGCGCTCCCAC
>JAJDDR010000250.1 GCA_029260255.1 Phycisphaerae bacterium | reverse complement strand
GCCTCCGCTCGGCGCGCGGACCGCGACGGTCACGCCGGCCGCCGCCGCGGTCTCCGCCACCGCGCCGAGCAGGCCATGCAAGCCGTTCAGCGCCTCGCGGTAACCGAGCGTGCCCTCGACCATCGCAGGCGGCGGAAACGTACACAGCGACGCCCCCAGCACGCCCGCGGCTTCCACGACCGCCCGTGCAGAGCGGAAGGCCGCGTCTCGCGCCCGCGTATCCTCCGACGCGACGTGGGCGGGAGTCCGGCGAACCGTCATCGAGACGAGTCGAAGGCCTTGGCGCTCCGCGGCTTCAACCGCCGACCGGATCTCTGCGACCAGCGCGCCGCTTGTGAATTGCTCGTCCCAATCGACGGAAACGTCGATCGCATCAAGACCTGCGCGAGCGATCTTGGAAACGGCGGACGCACCGAAGTCCTCACCCGGCTGGCTCATCGCTCGAATCAGGCTGCCCATCGTTTGTCTCGCTCCTGCCGCGCACCTATACTCACGCCGCTTCGGAGTCTGGATTCTACCCCGAATCAGGCGGCCACGCGGCCGGGTGGATGCGCGAATGTCTCGAATAAGACTGCTTCCCGACATTCTGGTCAAGAAGATCGCCGCCGGCGAGGTCATCGAACGACCGGCGAGCGTGGTCAAGGAATTGATGGAGAACGCCGTCGATGCCGGAGCGAAACGCATCGCCGTCTCCATCGAGCAGGGCGGCACCTCGCTGATCCGCGTCTCCGACGACGGCTGCGGTATGTCGGCCGAAGAACTCGCGCTCGCCGTGCAGGCGCACGCGACCAGCAAGATCACCGAAGAAGACGACCTCTACCGCATCGCCTCGCTCGGCTTTCGCGGCGAAGCGCTGGCCAGCGTCGGGTCGGTTTCCAACCTGCGCCTCGTCTCCCGACCGAGCGAATCCGACGAGGGCGCCGAGATTGTCGTCGTCGCCGAAGAGGTCCAGGCCAATCGCGCCGCCGGCAGTTCCGTCGGAACCGTCGTCGAAGTGCGTGACCTGTTCTTCAACGTCCCGGCGCGCCGCAAGTTCCTGCGCGCACCCGGCACCGAGTATGGCCACATCAGTTCGCAGTTCCTGCGGATCGCCCTGGCTCATCCGGAAGTGGCGTTCGAGCTGAAGAACAACGGCCGCGTGGTTCACCAGCTGCCGTCTCAGCCCGTGCGGCGCGAACGCATCGCCCGCTTCTACAGTCAGGAGCTGGCCGACGCGCTGCTGGAAATCCGTCGCGACGAGGCGGGGCTGTCGATCGAAGGCTACGCGGCGCCGCCGGCCGACGCCCGTTCGTCGAGCACGTGGCAGTTGACGTTTCTCAACGGTCGGCACATTCGCGATCGCAATATCCAGCACGCCATTCGCGAGGCGTACCGCGGGCTGATCGACCCGAACCGCAATCCGATCGTGTTTCTGTTCATGACCATCGACCCGCAGTCCGTCGACGTCAACGTGCATCCCACCAAGATCGAAGTCCGCTGGCGCGATGCACGGCTTGTGCATTCGCAGGTGCTCAGCGCGCTTCGCGAGACACTGCAGCGTGCCGACCTGACGCCGAAGCTGAGCGCCGACCGCGCCGTGGGGCGTCCGGTCGATCCCGAAGCGCAGGCCCGCGTGCTGCGCGAGTTTGCCGAGGAGTTCAAACGCACGCCGCCGATGCAACCGTCGTTGTCCTTCAACCCGGAGAGCGGCTCAATCGCGCGGCATCGGGAGTTCGACACCCGCCCGTCACCCGACGGCCCGAGCGGGACGGACCTCTGGCGCACCATGTACACGCCCGCGCCCGACGTCCCGCCCGCCGCGCCGGCGGATGACGGCGTCGGAGCGCTTGCCGGCGCGTTGGAAACGTCTCGCGGCGCCATCCAGTTGCACAACACCTATCTGGTTTGCGAAACGGACGATGGTCTCGTCATCATCGATCAGCACGCCCTGCACGAGCGGATTCTGTTCGAACAGTTCAAGGACCGCATCGCCTCCGGCAAGCTGGAATCGCAACGGCTCCTGCTCCCGGAGACGCTTGCCGTCACACCCGCGCAGATCGCACTGCTGGACACCCACGCCGACGTGCTCGACCGCATCGGACTGGAAGTGTCACGATTTGGCACTGACACGATTGCCGTCCAGGCGGCGCCGTCTCTGTTCAAGGACAACGACGTCGTCGGCCTGCTGCGCGATCTGTTGGACATGCTCGAACAGAAGACCGAAAGCCCCTCCACCGAGGAAATCACCTACGACATCCTCAGCATGATGGCCTGCAAAGCGGCCGTAAAGGCGGGCGACGCCCTGACGCCCGACGAGATCACCGCCCTGGTCAGTCGCAAGGGACTGGTCGAGAAATCGAGCAACTGCCCCCACGGTCGCCCGACCACCCTGCGCATGACCGTCAAAGACCTCGAACGCCAGTTCAAACGCACGTAGTCGCCGCAACTTGTAACGCCGTTGCGCCGGCGGTATACTCGCGTTGCACTACAGTTCCGGAGCGCTATCATGTTGCAGTCACGTCACGCGTTGTGCATTCTGGTCGGTCTGCTGTCCTCGCCGTCACCCGCATCGGCTTCCACGTACTATGTCGATGGCGTCTGCGGCAATGACGCCTGGACCGGACTGAATCCGCTCTGCCAACCGCCCGACGGTCCCAAGGCCACCATCCAAG
>JAJDDR010000249.1 GCA_029260255.1 Phycisphaerae bacterium | reverse complement strand
GCTCGGGCTGAACATTCCAACCCGTCTCGGCGAGCCCCAATGGAGTTCTGATTCGCAGATGTAGTCAAAAAATCAGCGAATAAACCGGCCTGGCGCCTCGTCAGCCCGGTTTTGGCCTCAAAGTTGCGGAACTTGGGCTAGTCGGGTGGCTGGCTCGGCCGGCTTTCCTGCTGCGAGCGCGTCGCGTGGCTCTTCGCGGTGTGGCCGTGGTGTCGTGGCTTCGCTCCGGACCACGCAGACCCATTATCGTAAAGCTTTCCCCTTCGGGTCGGCTCCGCCTAAAGCTTTATCGAGGGGTCCGCTCAAGGGCCCTCCGCTACGACGGCTCCGGGACGGCTCGCTGCCCCACGGGCGAGCCGCCCTAAGGTGGTTGTCGTTCGGAGGTGTGAGAATGATAGAAAACAAAACATACTCGGTCTACAAGAGCATTAGACCGCCCCGCCGGGCAGAGTTGGAGGAGATTGAGCGTGCCGTCGCCGAGGTGCGGGGCGGCCCGCGGAGATGGTGGCTTCGTTGAGAGCCACGTGGGCCGGCCGTGACCAGGGGGCACCGCTGCGGGCCACGCAGACCCCCTATCGTAAAGCTTTCCCCTTCGGGTCGGCTCCGCCTAAAGCTTTATCGAGGGGTCCGCTCAAGGGCCCTCCGCTACGAGAGCGTCGGGACGGCTCGCTGCCCCACGGGCGAGCCGCCACAAGAGCGGCCGTGTCGGAGGCGTTCAAGATGGCGGAGGAAACAGATTTCGTCATAGTGGATGCCCACGCCCCAAACCCCCGGGTGTGGATTGATTGAATCAAGCGGTACCGCGCCTCTCCCGCCTTCTGAGGGAGAGGCCCGTCAACAGAACGGGTTTCAAGGTGAACAACATGAATGAACCAAAAGCCAAATACCGCGCAGGACAGGTGTCGTGTGCGATCTGGGCCAACGATGCCGTGGTCAACGGCCGTTCTGTTCAGATTCTGCGAGCAACGGTGGAGCGACGATACACCGATAAATCGGGAACCTGGAAGAGCTCCGGTAGTCTCGCCAAGGCCTACGCCATGATGATGGAAGGCGGCACGGAGGGGCAAGATGGAACCGTTTGATTCGAATGATGAGAGGTACCGACGTATTGTCAGTGTGCTGGAACCGGCTCCGAACTATGAGGCCACCGCCGATGCAACACCGGCGGTGGCCGAGGATCAAGAGATCGACGACCTTGTGGTCGTATCAGCCGACGGCAGATGGATTCTGGAGTTGGAGCTGCAGCGTCAGGAACACGAAATCGCACGCGCGGCGTGCCAGCGGGAAATCGAACGCGCGATCGATGCCGTACTGGAACCGGAGTGGAGCAAGCGATCAGTGTAGCACGGGCCTGACATGCACCGACAAACGGCGTGGCTTGAACCGGTGTGGCGTCATGCCCATGGCACTCTTGCCTACGTCTCCAAGCCGGGGGCGTGGATTAACTGAACCGACCTGTACCGCGCCTCTTCCGCATTCCGCGAAGAGGCCCGCCACATGAGATGGTGGGTTTCGAGGTGAACAAAATGTCAGGACCAGTGAAGAAGTACCGAGCAGGCGCCGTTAGTGTGGCACTGTGGGAGAACGAGATAGCAATAGACGGAGGCCAGAAGGTGTCTGTTTTGAAGGCGTCGATTGAACGCCGCTACAAGGACAGCACCGGGACGTGGAAGAGTTCAACGAGCTTCTCAAGAGGAGAAGTTGGACAAGCGATTCTCTGCCTGGCACGGGCGTACGTTGTGATGAATGACGACGGTGACGGGCATGGAGCACGCGAATAGGCTCATGCAACACAGAAGAAGGACGGCCGTGGGTGAATCGCCCCGGCCGCTTGTCCGTTCTGGAGAGACGAGCCGGCATTCATCTCGCGATCTGGTTGTGGAGGCACGGAACACGCGGTCGGGTCGGGGGTACCGGCTTGGGGTCGAGGAGCCCATCGATCAAGTGAGGCGGCTCGTTGAATACGGCGATCCTGGGCACCGGCGGCCCCGAACTGACCGCGAGGAAACGAGCTGTAGTGTTGAGGAGAGGAGGTGGCCAACATGACACGGGGGTACAGGTGTCGCACGTGCACTAGCGACGGCACAATCAGACACGAAACGCAGATGTTTCTCGATGTTTTCCTGGATCCCTTGGATGGGGCCGAAGGCGGCGACGCCGGGGGCGAGCGTGCGACAGGGCAGGATGAGCGATGATGCCTTCGGCCCGACACGAATCCGCCATGGCGAAGCTGTCCGGTGTCCTGAGGGCGGGCCTGGCAGGATCTCTGCAACGGGCTTCTGCCGGCACATCCAAGGCGGACGGCAAGCCGGTGGCAGTTCACCTCTTTTCGGGCGAACCGCCACTAGAGCGGTCGTTCCGGAGGTGGAAAGATGTGTTGGCAACCCGATAGAGAGGCAGAGGCTAGCCTCATGAGGAGCATGTTGAGGGACATGTATACAGAGTTTGAGAAGATTGTGTCTGACTCTATGGATGATCAGCCTGTAGAGGAGAAACAGCTAGAGGAGTGGTTCTGGGAGGAGATCCGTGCGAGGATGGACGAGTTGAAGCAGGAGCGGTTAGCAGTCAAGCACGAGAAGTGAGCCGAGAGAAGATGACCGGGCTGGTGCGTCCGCGGCTGTGCCACAGCTTCGCTGTGAAGGAGATTCGAACGCCGTCTGCCGGGTCCGAATCGGGAATTCCCACCGCACAATCTCACCACTTAAACCTTTCGGCAAGATTATTCTGGCCAAGGCTTTGGCCATGATCCATTGGGTTTTCCGAAAGCTATAAGAGGCGAGCTCGTTGCTGGCGGGAATTCGCAATTCCTCGCCATCGTCGGGAACCTGTCTTGCTTGGCACGGCATGATCAGGAGGGCCACTACCGTGGCCCAGTCTCAACTTTACAGGCCGTCCGACCCGACTTTGACAGTCTTGACGGTCGGGCTCGGACTCTTCGCAACACAGAACCCTCGACCCCCTTGCAGATAGACGTCTTCTCCCCCGTCTTTCGAACATTGTGTCGAAAGACGGAGGTGGTCAACATGGATCAAGATGACAAATGTGAAGGCGTAGTGATCGCGGCGCCGGCCTCGCTGAAACGAGCAGGCACCAAGTACGGCAGCGTGCCTGGTCTTAGCGACGATGAGCTGGCCGATCCTGACGAACTGGAGCGACAGATTATGGTGGAGGAGTTTGGCCCCGTACTCACATTGCCGACACGACGCAAGTCGACGCTTCGGCCCGACATCGACGAGGACGGAGTAAGGTGTGACGCGTTTAGCACCGTGGACTTTGAACGAACCGCACCGCGGTTTGACAGGCTGCAATACAGGGCGGAGCAGCTTCGTGAAGAACTCAGGACGGCGTCGATCTCACTGGACCCGTTGATGCTGCGGTTGCCACGGACGCCGCGGCGACTGGTGTTGAGGTACCTACGGCAGGGCATCATCGACCTCGCCCACATCGAGAGTATGGATATGTACCTGTTTGCACAGAGGTGCCTGCGAATCGAGCGAATTCGGCGGAAGATCGTTCAGCTTGTCGAGCGTCGCCGCGAGCACCAACGGAAGGCCCGAGGGGAGATGTTCGGGACGTGGTGACCCGCCCCCTGGTCGGCGTCCCATCCGTCGCATGCTCGCGTGGGCCGAGCGCCGGCCGCTCGATGGCGTTCGGCATCTCGCTTCGGTCGGCGGGCCCGCCACGCCGCGGCCGGCTGGGGTGGTCGAAGCGTTGTTGATGTGATGTACTCAGTGATCGCAGGTACCGGCGAGGCGGCCAGGATCGCTCTCGCCCCAAGAGCTTGGGCAACGAAGGGCAGCCCGACGACCTGGGCTGCAGTCAGGACTCCTGAAGTTCTCTAGATCCATATTCTGGCAGGCATCCTGGCAATCCGACACGTTTCAGCCAGCCACTTCTCGAACTCGAGTCCGGCCAGAATCGCCTCCTTGTCTTCGGCGGCGGCCCGTGCGAACTCGCCTGCCAAGACGCGCGTTTCGCGCAGCGCCCTGGCCTCCATCACAGCCAATACGCGATCCTCTTCATCTTTCATGTTCTCACCTCCGAGCACCTCAAGACTTACTGGTATTTCAATGTTTCGGTGCTGTCGCAGCCGCGACGCGTTTCGCTACTCGGCAGTAGCGAAAACCGGCAGGCTTAAATACTCTGCCATGTTTACCACCTCAGAGTGAACACTCGGAGGTGGCTCAATGTACTCGAACAATCCCTCAATAACCTCTGTCGTCAGCGACGGATATGTCCCTTACTTCTATCAGGCAGGACTCCATCAGGTGTACCCCCTGCAGCCGGCGAACGTACCGCGACCGGGCCAGGATACGGCTCGGCCATCATACACCTTCTCGTCAGATGACTCGCCTCCCTGGGGTGTCAATCACGCACAGACCGTCGAGCATATCATCGCGAACGGTTACTTCTCGATCCCGAAGGGCGACCCTGTTACCGCCACCATCTCAGACAAGATGCACACGTCGGGCCTCGGCTTGGACGACGCTATCAGCCAGGTCCGACAGCGCTATGAGCTCTGTCGGCAGAACCTCTACGATATGGAGTTGGGCAAGTGCGCCGCCATGAACGCGATCTACCATCACGAGGCGTACGCCGGGCCGCCAGCTTCCAAGCAGATGTACGCCAAGCACAAGGCGATCCAAGACCTGTACGAAGAGCAACGGACTGAACGCGCCGCCCTGTGGAAGGACATTTCACGACTCAAGATGCAGATTCCCGAGTCCGCTCAACTGTACCTTGGCGCGTACCGGAAGAGCGCAATCCTGGCTGAAGAACCGGGGGATTCACCATGATCACGCGCACCCAGGAACTCTGTCGAAAGCTCAGACCTGTGCTTGGCAAGAAGATCGACGCGCTGTGGCGCGTGTACCTCGCCGAATCGGACGCGGCGGGCAAGGCGGACATCGAGCAGACGCTCGAGCTCCTGGCAGCCAAGCACCTCGGCTCGGACTATCAGCCCGACCGATCGCCGTTTCCGCCGCCCTTGAAGGAGTTTGCCGAGTCCGGCGATGTCGCCATTGGACAGATCTCGTACGGGAAACGCGAACTGTACCCGTTCCATTTGAAGAGCCCCCGCCTGAAAGAGCACATCCTGATCTCTGGACGTAGCGGCTCCGGGAAGACGAATCTCACCTTTGTCCTCATGCAGGGGATCATGAGCCGAGGGCTGAAGGTCGTCGCGCTGGACTGGAAACGCGGCTATCGGGATTTGCTTACGCTTCAGCCTGATCTCCGCGTTTACACCATCGGCCGGGGCATCGCACCGTTCCGATTCAATCCCTTGATTCCACCTCGAGGATGCGAGCCCGGGACCTGGATCAAGCTCATCGTCGACGTGATCGCCTCCTCCTATCTCGGCGGGGAGGGTGTCATCAGCCTCCTCGTATCCGGGCTCCACCACTTGTACGGCAAGACCGGAGTATTCGATAGTCAACCGTCAAGGTGGCCGACGATCATCGATCTGCTGGCGTGGCTTCGTACCGTCAAGCTCAAAGGCCGGGCGGCGATGTGGCAGGCATCCGCGGAACGAATCCTCGTGGCCATGACCTACGGCGAGTTCGGCGCGGTCGTGAACACTCAGAACAACAGCCATGTGGAAGAGCTCCTGAACCACAACGTCGTCCTTGAGATGGACGGTTTGTCCAGCTCATCCGACCGAGCGATGTTCTCCGAGGCGCTGACGCTTTATCTCTACCGGTTCCGGTTAGCGCAGGGGCCCTGCGCACAACTGACTAACCTGATCGTCATCGAGGAAGCCCATCATATTCTTGCGCGCAAAGCCATCGAGACAAAGGAATCGGTCCTTGAGACATCGATTCGAATGATCAGGCAGTACGGAATCGGCTACGTGTTCGTGGATCAATCGGCATCCTTATTGAGCAAGGTGGCGTTCGCGAATTCGTACGCCACACTGGCCATGAGCCAGAAGCTTCGCGCAGACATTCAAACCATGTCGGGCGCCATGAACCTGACCGATGAACAACGCGATGCGCTGAGCACACTATCTATTGGAACCACCGTTGTCCGGCTGGCAGATGAGCATCCTGAGGCATTCCTGGTCAAAGTTCCGCGATGCCCGGTTAGGGAAGGCTCCGTGTCCGATCAGGCTGTTCGAAAGCGGATGGCCGCCTATTACACCCAGTCCGCACCGAATAGAGCCGCTCTCACCCAACAGGCAGCGGTTCCGGCTGTTCCCGCCACAGATAATAATAATGAAATCAAACGAGAATCAGTGAAACCCCACCCACCGTCCCCCAGAGAATCATGCGCAGTGATCGAAACATCGATTCACACGCATGATTCCACACCTCCACCGGAACCATTATCGCGAGAGGCGATGCGGTTCCTGGCTGATGTAGCGGCTCGTCCGCTGTCGACCACCGTGTCTCGGTATCAACGGTTGAATCTCTCCCGCCGGCGTGGCAATGCCATCCGGCAGTCGCTGGCGACAGCCGGCCTCATCGCGGCGGTGCCTATCGCCACGCGCTCTGGCCAGATCGTGCTCTATCGTCTCACCGACGATGGACGATCAGTCTGCACGTCACTCGGCATCGATCCCGGACCTCCACATCGCGCGAGCTTGGAGCATACTTACTGGGCGCGGAAGGTCGCGCAGCAGTTCGAGAAGCGGGGGTTTGACGTTACTCTTGAGTATCAGATCAAGGGTGATGGCGTGGTCGATCTGCTCGCCGAACGCCCCGGTGAACGCGTCGCCGTCGAGATCGAGACAGGCAAGTCGGATATCGCGGCGAATGTTCGCAACGCGCTTGCGGCGAAGTTCGATCGTGTTGTTCTTGTGGCCACATCGCCAGCCGCTGTCAGCGCGTGTCAGCGAGCCATTGAGATGGAGGACCTGGACACTTCACTACCTGTTGAGCTGATGACTTGGCTGGATGTGTCGTGAAGGACAGAACCACTGAGCCCAACGCCGAGCTGCGTAACGGGAAGACACAATGTCCTGGCGTTAGGTTCACCCGGCACCGATCGCGGGCGGCCTGTGGTGATTGCCGTTAGGCGGTGGGTAACGTTCGAGTTAGCGTAGCGCCTTCAGAGCCTGGAAGATCAGATGCGTCAGGTACGCATCGTGACTTGCGTCGTGAAGCCGTGCCGTACCTGCCTCGATCCCCAGATCTGCGAGACACGTTGGGATCGAGTACTTGAGACCGGGGGCCCGTATCGAGAGGACGCGATCAGCGTAGGCCTTGGAGTCTTCCCCTGGAGCTTTCTGCATCCCCAGCCTGCGGCCTTTGAAGATGGCTGCCGTGTCGATGAAGTCGGCGCAGTCCGGCGGCGTTAGGCCCAGACGCCGGCTTTCCGCCAGAAGAAAAAGAACGTCGAAGCGGTGTATGTTGTGTCCGATGCATGTGGGCGCGCTTCTCATGGCCGCGAGAAGAAGGGCCAGACTCTCTGGCGGTGAGATGCCGCGCGCTATGACGTCGTCAGTCGTAATGCCATGGATTCTTGCGGCTTCTCGGGGAATCGGAATGCCTTGATTGACGAGCCATCCTTGTCGATCGATGACTCGTCCATCTGAAACCGCGCACAAGCCGACCTGGACGATTCGATCGGTTCCAGGCTCGAGCCCGGTTGTCTCAAAATCGAAGGCCAAGTATGAGCGTACGGTTTGCATGGGGCGTGTCCTACCGCTTGGCGTCCTGGGAAGCTTCTTGTTGCGCCTGCGCTCGTGTTTCGTTCCCTTGTCGCGACGCCAGCGTCTCTCCGGGCTGGATTCGCACGTTCGTCACGTTCATCGAGTCAAGGAGTTTCTGAGCGCATATCGGATCCTCAAGGATCAGGCGAGTCGGGACTGCGCCACAGGGCAAAGAAGGAGGCGGCGCACCCTTGAATCCGGCTGCCATCTTCAGTGTCGTCATCGTATTGGCTGCAACGGCAACCAGAGTCAGCGCACATAGTGCGAGCGTCAGGGACGGGAGAAGACGCTGTGCTTGATGTCGCTTCATGGCATGTCACCCCAGGGCCCCTGCGGGCTCGGTGGAGGCATCCGCATCGCTTGCCGGGTTGCCGTCACGGAGTACTGGACGGCGGGTGGTCGCGCGAAGCCACGATCCGGCTGCTGGATCGAAAACTGCGGTCCATGGAGCATGGGCACTGCCTGGACGCTCGAGTGCTGAGTGAACGGAGTGAACGGATGCGCCACCGGACTCGGGCTGGTCGTTTGAACGCGCATAGATACCCTGTCGCACGCGCCACCGGCGGGCCAGTAGGAGCAGTGGATAGGTGATGGTCGGGGCAGCGGCGCGAAGTCCGCCATCAGTTGAACAGGGGTTGGAGTGAACGTTACGAGTGGGTGAGCGTGCGACAGCGCCCTCGCGGGGCTGAAGGACCATTCCCGCACGGCCGTAACCGTCGGATCAGGATATCCCCGCTGAGCGAGTTCGCTCGCATATTCGGACGCGGGGGCGGGCCACGGTATTGGCTCTGACGAATAAGCGTCGAGGGCCACCACATCCTGAGCTAGTGCACCAGCCATGGCGAGTGCGAGCGCGGCTGCGAGGACCGAGATCGCCCTCTCCTCGGCTCGTTTCTTCTTCATCATGAACCCCCTCGATATGGAGATGACTCTGGGACTCCAGCTGTCGGCCCGTCTTCCGAGCGGGTCGGCAATCGATACGGCGCAAAGACTCCGTCCAGAATCCGATAGGCCTCGAGCACGCGCATCAACGTAAGCGCCCACGGGCACCATGGTGCT
>JAJDDR010000248.1 GCA_029260255.1 Phycisphaerae bacterium | reverse complement strand
GCGCGCAATGCCGGTGTAGAGCCGGGTATCGTCGTCCACGAGGTCGAATCCAAGAGCGGCTCGTTCGGCTTTAACGCCGCGACGCTCGAGTACGGTGATCTGATCAAGGACGGCGTCATCGACCCGACCAAGGTCGTGCGTACCGCCCTCGAGAACGGCAGCAGCGTCGCCCGAATCCTCCTGAGCACCGACTGCATCGTCACCGACAAGCCCGACGAGAACGACGACGACGGAATGCCCGGCGGCGAAGACATGGACATGATGTAAACGCGCGACGCGGGACGCGAACCGGACCGCGACGAACGATCACGAAAACTGCAAACCGCACGCATTGAGCGATGGAGACATAAGAATCATGGCAACAGCCACCGCAACCCGAAAGACCAAGAAGAGCACGAAAACCAACTTCCGCCCGATCGATGACCGGATCCTCATCCGCCAGGCGGACCCCGAGGACAAGACCGCCGGCGGCATCATCCTCCCCGACGCCGCCAAGGAAAAACCGCAGTCCGGCACCGTCATCGCCACGGGACCCGGCAAGATGCTCGACAGCGGCGTACGCGGAGAACTCAGCGTCAAAGTCGGAGACAAGGTCTTCTACGGCAAGTATGCCGGAACCGATATCGATCTCGATGGCCAAGACTACGTCATCGTCCGCGAGAACGACGTCTTGGCGATCGTCCAGTAGGTTTCACCGAGGAGTATCACGATGTCAAAACAGATGATGTATGGAAGCGACGCCCAGCAGGCTACGCTTGAAGGTCTCAGCAAGCTCGCGGACGCCGTCAAGGTCACCCTCGGTCCCCTCGGCCGGAACGTCCTGCTGCAGAAGTCTTTCGGCGCACCGCGCGTCACGAAGGACGGCGTGACCGTCAGCAAGGAAATCGAACTGCCCAATCCCTTCGAGAACATGGGCGCCAAGATGATCAACGAAGTCGCCTCCAAAACCAGCGACTCCGTCGGTGACGGCACCACCACCGCGACCGTTCTCGCCGAGGCGATCTTTCGCGAAGGACTCAAGCTCGTCGCCGTCGGCGCCAGCCCCATCTCCGTGAAGCGCGGCATCGACGCGGCCGTCGCCATCGCCGTGAAATCGATCGCCGACCAGTCCATCGAGGTGCGAAGCAACGACGACCTCACCAAGATCGCCACCATCAGCGCCAACGGTGACGCCGAAGTCGGCAAGCTGTTGACCGACGCACTCGCCGCCGTCGGTGACGAGGGCGTCGTCGAGATCGAAGAGGGCAAGAGCCTGGAAACCGAGAAGGAAGTCGTCGACGGCATGCAGTTCGACAAGGGGTACATCTCCCCCTACTTCATGACGAATCCCGGCTCACTCGAGTGCGCCCTTCACGATCCCGTCATCCTGATTCACGAAAAGAAGATCTCCAACCTGCGCGAGTTCGTGCCGCTCCTCGAGGCCGTCTCCTCCGCGGGCAAGCAACTGCTGGTCATCGCCGAAGACGTCGAGGGTGAAGCCCTCGCCGCGCTCGTCGTCAACAAGCTTCGCGGCGTCCTCCACTGTGCGGCCATCAAGGCCCCCGGATTCGGCGATCGCCGAAAGGCCATGCTCCAGGACATCGCCACCCTCACCGGCGGCAAGTTGATCAGCGAGGACCTCGGCATCAAGCTCGAAAACGTCACCGTTTCCGATCTCGGCAGCGCCAAGAAAATCGTCATCAACAAGGACACCACCACCATCATCAAGGGCGGTGGCAAGAAGTCCGACGTTGCGGCACGCTGCGACCAGATTCGCAAGCAGATCGAGGCCAGCACCAGCGACTATGACCGCGAGAAGATGCAGGAGCGACTGGCCAAGCTGACCGGAGGCGTCGCCGTCATTCGCGTCGGCGGCTCGACCGAGATCGACGTCAAGGAACGCAAGGACCTCGTCGACGACGCCTTCCATGCGACCAAAGCGGCTCGCGAAGAGGGCATCGTCCCCGGCGGCGGCGTCGCGCTCCTGCGAACCATCGACGCGGTCAACAAGGGACGCAACACCGCCAAGGGCGACGAGAAGATCGGTTTCGACATCATCGCCAAGGTGCTTCGCGCACCGACCCGGCAGATCTGCGATAACGCCGGGCACGAAGGCGAAGTCATCGTGCAGCAGATTCTCGCCACCAAGGGCAACAACGGGTTCGACGCACGCAACGGCGAGTTCGTCGACATGCTCAAGGCCGGAATCGTCGATCCCGCCAAGGTCGTGCGGATCGCTCTGCAAAGCGCCGCCAGCGTGGTAGGGCTCATGCTGACCACGCAGGTGCTGCTGACCGACATCGCCGACAAGAACAAGGATCAGAGGATCGCTCACGCGGTCCGATAAGACCAAAAGGTATGGTAGCGGCGGAAGGGTGGGCACCCGTGCCCGCCCTTCTGCATGTTCCGTCCGGCGGGCGGGCCGCGGCATGGAACGGACCCCGACAGGCGCAGCATGGCCACAAAGCGCGACTACTACGAGGTCCTCGGCGTCGAGCAGGACGCTCCGCCCGATGAGGTGAAGAAGTCCTACCGCAAACTCGCGCTCAAGTACCATCCCGATCGCAACCAGGGAGACCCCAACGCCGATGCCCGATTAAAAGAGGCCGCCGAAGCCTACGTAGTCCTTTCCGATCCCGAAAAGCGACAGCGCTACAATCGATTCGGACACAGCGGCATCAACGGCACCGGTGCGCACGACTTCTCCAACATGGGCGTCGAGGACATCTTCTCGGTATTTGGAGACATCTTCGGCGGAGGCTTCGGCGGCGGACGCCGCCGCGCGCGCGGCGCCGACCTCCAGACCCGTATCGAAGTCGCGCTCGATGAGGTCGCCACCGGCGTCGAACGGACCATTACGTACGAACGCAACGACTTCTGCGATCTCTGCAGTGGATCAGGCGCCGCGCCTGGTACCAAGAAGCAAAACTGCCCCACCTGCGGCGGGTACGGCCAAGTCGAGCAGGCCACCGGCTTCGGCTCCATCTTCGGGCGAGTCGTCACGACGTGTCCCGCATGCCGCGGACAAGGCGCCGTCGTCGCCACGCCGTGCAAGCAGTGCCGAGGGTCCGGGAGGTATCCCCGGGAACGGGTCGTTTCGGTCAACGTGCCGGCCGGCATACACGACGGCCAGGCGATTCGCATCCGTGGCGAAGGCGAACCCGGCGAAGACGGAGCGTCGCGCGGCGATCTCCACTGCTATGTCACCGTCAAACCGCACCCGTTTCTCGAAAGACACGACAACGACCTCGTCTGCCGCGTGCCCATTACCTTCACCCAAGCTTCGCTCGGCGCGAAGATCGACGTCCCGACCCTCACCGGAAAGGCCGAACTCAAAATCCCGCGCGGCACCCAACCCGGGCAGGTATTCAGGCTCGCCGGTCAAGGAATGCCCGACCTGCGCACCGGCCGCCGGGGCAACGAACTGATTCAGGTAAGCGTGGAGATTCCACGCAAGATCAACAAACAGCAGGAGACACTGCTGCGCGACTTCGCCAAGACCGAGGACAGCGTCGTCGCTCCGGAATCGAAGGGGTTCTTCGAGAAACTGATCAAGCACATCGCGGGTGATGAACTGGATTGATACACCGCGAGGGTTTTCCGAACCATGCGCAAGAAGAAAACACGAATCAAGATCGCGACAGACGAGGATCTCAGGACGCAGACGGCGATGGAGAATCCGTCCACCGAGTCCGCCGAACCCGAGTTGCGCGAACCGGAGAGTGAAGTCGACACACTCCGCAAGGAGCTCGCCGACGTCAAAGATCAGTTCCTCCGCGCAAAGGCGGAACAGCAGAACATCCAGAAGAGAACCGCCCAGGAGCGATTCGACGCCGTGCGGTACGCCAACGCCGCCCTTATCAAGGACCTTCTCGGCACCATCGATGATTTCGAGCGGACCCTCGAACACGGCGCCGATTCCGACGTGGGCAGCCTCCTCGAGGGCATGCGGCTCGTGCACGACAACCTCCTCAAAGTCCTCAAGGACCAATTCGTCGAAGTGATCGACGCCCTCGATCAGGCATTCGATCCGAACTGTCACGAGGCCATGCTCCAGCGGCCCGCCGAAGGCAAGGAGCCAGGCACGGTGATTCAGGTCGTGCAGCGAGGCTATCGTCTCAACGACCGCGTCCTGAGACCGGCCAAGGTCATCATCGCCGCCGCACCGCAGGAACCCGGCACCGATGATGAACCGTTTGATGCCGACACCACCGCGACCCAAGCCGTCGAGGAGTAGCAGCGCATGCCGACCTATGACTACGAGTGCACCCGTTGCGAACGGCGTTTCGAGGAGTTCCAGTCGATCACCGCGAAGCCGTTCAAGAACATCAAGACCGACTGCGCCGAATGCGGCAACAAGGCACCGGTGCGAAGACTGATCGGAACAGGCGCCGCGGTGCTCTTCAAAGGAAGCGGTTTCTACGAAACCGACTACCGAAGCGACTCCTACAAGAAGGACGCCAAGGCCGACAAGAAACCCGACAAGAAGGCCGATACGAAGACCGAAACCAAGAGCACCGACGCGGCCGCAAAGGCAACCGACACCGAGAAGACCGAGAAGAAGACCACCGGCGACAGCTCCAAGCCGAAGAGCGACTAGCAATCCGAGGCGCCCGTTCTTGTACGTCATCATCTGCTCAACCTGTCGCAAACGCGCGGAGTTCCGCCGCAAGGAGGACGCTCGCTACCGGCCGTTCTGCTGCAAACGATGCCAAGCGATCGACCTCGGCCGCTGGCTGTGCGAGGACTACCGCGTGATCGACCCCCTCCATCCCGACGACGTCGACGAATCCGAACCCAGCACACCTGAGACATAACCTGTCGCGGCATCGTCGGCGCGTTGTCGCCGGCAGGTGCCGCGGTATAATGCCGCATTGCCGCGTGACACGTGTGTGTGTCTAACCGACGAAGGAGATTCGGATGACCTCCATGACTGGCAACGAAGCGCAACCGCACTGGAGCGAGACGTCCGGGCTGACCCATCTGCTTGGCGTGTTCCGCCTCGCCGTACACCCGGAAAAACTGTTGCTTGCTCTGGTCGGCATCGTCTTGACGATCTGCTGGGGCTTCATTCTGGACCGCGTCTGGACCGCGACCGGCAACGGAATCGACCCGAACGAAGTGACCGCGTACGTCGCCGCACCGGCCGCCGCTTTGCCGGACGAGGCCGGCGCCAGCGGCGTGTTCGAAGTGTTCAACGCGTTCGAGACCGCCTGCATCCGAGACGCGGTCGAGTCCGTGCGGTACGGCCGTTTCATCGGTCCGGTCCGCGCGGGGGAATCGGTCCACGTGGCACCGTTGGGCGTCGGACCGCACGCCGTACGCGGCGCGTTCGCCAACGTCGTCCTGATGGGACGCGGCGTAGCGTGGCTGATCACGCGGCACTTTCTGTACGCGCTGCTCTTCCTGCCGGTGCTCTTTGCAATCTGGGGGATCGCCGGCGGTGCCATCTGTCGCATCGCCGCGGTGCAGTTCGCGCGAGAGGAACGAGTCGCGCTCTCCGAGGCGCTCCGCTTCGCAAAGGAAAAACTCATCGGCGGATTCGTGACCGCTCCGCTCATCCCGTTGGCGCTCTGCCTCGTCATCGGTCTGCTGCTTCTCATCGGAGGGATGTTCCTCACCATTCCATGGCTCGGTGACGTGGTCGCCGGCGTTCTGTTTTGCCTTGCATTGATTGGAGGATTCCTGATCGCCCTGATCCTCGTCGGCACGGTGGCCGGCGGGAGCTTCTTCTTTCCGACCATCGCGGTCGAGGGGTCCGACGGGTTCGACGCCGTATCGCGCAGCTTCAGCTACGTCGTGGCGAAGCCCTTGCGCGTCATCTGGTACGCCATGTGGCTCACCCTCTTCGGCAGCTTCGGCTGGCTGCTGGTCATGTTCATCGGCTGGTTGACCGCCGCGTCCACGCACGTGTTCGTCGGAATCGGCAGCGGCATCTTCGCGTCGCGCGAAGGCGTACCCGACAAGCTGACCGCACTGTGGGCCCCGCCGACCTTCGAGAACCTGCACGCCTTCAGCGGCGCCGTGCAGGGGTCCGACTGGATCGCCGCCGGGTTGATCGGATTGTGGGTCGTGGTGCTTTCGGCGCTGGTCTGGTCGTTCCTGATCTCGTTCTACTTCTCCGGCAGCACCGTCGCGTACTATCTGACGCGGCGCGACGTAGACGGCACCGATCTCGCAGAGATCGAACTCGAAGAGGACGAAGAACCGCCGGCCGACCCGGCGCCGGCGCCGGGTGAGTCTGCCGGCGGCGGCGGTGTATCTCTGCCTGTCGTGAACGCGGACCAATAGAGCGCGCACGTTCAAGACATCGCCCATGGACACTCTGCTCAACGTCTGGACCGCGATCTGCGGACTCATCACGCTGGTCTGGACGCGTCGTCATTTGCAGATCTCGCGCGCCGGCAACGCAACCGCGGCCCTGTCCGCAGACATGTACGACGCCCCGCCGGACCCCGCGCCCGCGGTATCGATCATCATCGCTGCGAAGGACGAGGAGCCGGTCATTGAGCGATGCATCCGAACACTGCTCGACCAGGACTACCCCGACTTCGAGTTGATCGCGGTCAATGATCGGAGTTCCGACCGCACCGGCGCGATTCTCGATCGTCTACAACGTGAATCGCCCGACAAGCTGACCGTCGCACACGTCACCGACCTTCCCCGCGGCTGGCTTGGCAAGTGCAACGCTGTGCGTACGGCCGTCGAGCGGGCCAGCGGAACGTACCTCCTGTTCTCCGACGCGGACTGCGAGCAGATCTCCACGCGAACGGTCTCGACGGCCGTCCGCTACGCCATCGAGAACGACATCGAGTTCCTCAGCGCCATGCCCGTCATGAAGCCCGGCTGTTTCTGGGACGCGCTCCTCCAACCGGTTTGCACGGCCGTTCTCATGGTCTGGCATCCACCGGAGAAGGTGAACGACCCCGACCGCCCCGAAGCCTACGCCAACGGCGCGTTCATGCTCTTTCGCCGTGACGCCTACGACCGCATCGGCGGCCACGAACGGGTGCGCAGCGCGCTGTGCGAGGACATGCAACTTGCGCGCATCGCCAAGGCGGCGGGCGTGAGACTCCACGCGATCCAGAATCGCGATCTTTACGCAACGCGCATGTACACCAGCCTCGGTGCCGCGTGGCGCGGCTGGGCGCGCATCTTTCAGGGCAGCTTGCAGCGTCCATCGAAGCTCGCACTGGCAGCCCTGGTCCTCTCCGTCTTCAGCATCTTGCCGGCCGCGACGGTCGTGGCCGCACTTGCCAATGTGGCAGGTTTCGCCACGCCCTGGACGTGGCTACTGATTGCCGCCGCCGCCGCGCTCGTTGCACAGCACTCCGTGTTGCTCCGGTTCTACGGACTCCTCGGCACGCGCCGGTGGTGGGCGCTGACATACGTCCCGGCCGCAGTGATGTGTTTGGCCATCGTCGTGAACGCCGGACGCAAGTCGCTGGGTCTGGGCGACACAACCTGGCGCGGCACAACCTACGACAGTCGGTCCTTCACAGAGAACTCCACCCGTGCCGAATGAGCCCACGCCCACATCGCCGCGCGCGTTCGCCACGGCCACCGGAATGGTCTTCCAAGTCGCGGGCTTCGTCTACTTTGTCGGTGCGGCCGCGTACTGGTTCGCCAGCGGACGGTTGCAGAGCGTTGCGACCGTCCCGGTTGAGCGGATTGGGGATTACTTCGACCGATCGAACATCCTCTTGAGCGTAACAACGGCCAACGTACTCGCCGCGGTCGTCGCCGGACTGGCGATAGCGGCGTTCGGTCTCGGCATGCAAGCCGAGAAACGTGGCGCCGGAATCGGTGCGATGATCACGACCGGTTTGTTGACCCTGACGAGCGTCATCAGCGCGGGCTTGTACATCGCCTACGGACCGTCGTGGCTGCGCGTCGCGGCGGTGCTGAGCATCGGGGTCGTCAGCGCCGTGCTGTTTCTCCTCGCAGGTCACAGTACCGCCATCCTCAAGCACCACCCGCCCCCGCCCGACCAGAGCATCGTCACCGACGCCTGGCTCGAGGAATACGAACGCACCCGCCGCCCGTAGCGAGCGTGCATCCCACTCTGGGTGGTGTCGGTGGGTGAATGGGTGCCTCGCTCCACAACGTGACTCGCATCGAAAGTCATTCCGAGCGCAGCGAGGAATCTGGCTGGAAGGACATTCCGGCAAGATTCCTCGCTGCGCTCGGAATGACGGGAGTCGCTCGCAACGTGCGTGCCAAACCGTTGCAGGCCGCCGGTGCCAAGAACCGCGCCTCTTCTTGAATGCGCCCCGATCGACGCACCATCGGATCCCACTTGATGCACGCGGCGATCTGCGGTCAAATACGGGTGCCGAGAGTCCGTAACCGAGATTCCAAATCCACTTTCTTGGGAGGTCAAGGATGGTCCCTTTGGCAGAACTCTGGATGCCGATCCTCGTGTCGGCGGTGGCAGTCTTCATCGTAAGTTCCATCCTGCACATGGTGATACCGATCCACAGGGGCGACTACGGGTTGATCCCGGGCGAGGCGCAAGTGCTCGAAGCGATGCGGGCGCAGAACGTGACGCCGGGGAGTTACATGTTCCCGTGCGCGGGCTCGTATAAGGACATGTGCACGCCGGAGATGATGGAGAAGTACAAGCAGGGACCGGTGGGGTCCATGACTGTCGTCCCGAGCGGTGTGCCGACCATGGGCAAGAGTCTGGCGCAGTGGTTTCTGTACAGCGTCGTCATCGGGCTGCTGGTGGCGTACATCGCCGGCATCGGTCTGCCGCGCGGCGCGGAGTGCATGACGGTGTTCCGCATGACCGCAACTGCGGCGATCCTGGGGTACGCGGTCGCGTCCGTTCCGGACTCGATCTGGAAAGGCCAGCGGTGGGGCATCACCCTGAAGTTCATCTTCGACGGCATCGTCTACGGGCTCGCTACCGCGGGCGTGTTCGCGTGGCTTTGGCCTGACCTTGCCTGAGACGGAATAACTGCAGCCGGTGGAACCCGCACAAAGGAGTGATCCATGGTACGGAATTCGTCAAACAGATGCATCGCCGCGTCCCTGGCGATGTGTGCATGCGTGGTCATGCCTCTGCAAGAGGGCTGCAACACCGTTCCGGGAACACTGCTGCCCGGTGGGCGAAGTCCAAGTGCGTCCGAGACGGAAGGTCAGGCCATCGCGGACCAGATCGAGGAAGACGCCGAGATGGAGAACTTCGAGATCCGCCGCGTTCCGTTCGACCCCCGATTGTTCGGACCGAAGGGCTCGCTGTACGGGGTCGTGCTCGAAGACAGCCTCAACAGCATGTACGTCCTCGGCAAGCACTTCCCCGACGGCACCGTCGAGATCACGAGCGTGGTGCTGGAGGACGTGCTCGACAACCTGATCCTGATGGAGGAGATCACGGCCGCGGGCAACGTGCGGATCACGATACCGACCGGTGATTCGGCCGAGTACGAAGTCCTTCCCCAAGGCGGTCTGCGCATCACCATGAGGCTGCGGGGGTCTTCGCCGCCGAGCACGCTGGTGTATGAGATCGACGCCGACGAAAACGTGACGATCGACGAAGCGGCCTCGGTGATCAGCTTGACCGAAAACAACGAGTACAACAACGGGGCGATCGAAGTGACCCGCGCGCGGAAGGCGATCCGACTCCCGCGCGCACCCAAGCCGACCGAGATGATCGCGCTGCAGCGGTTCGACTGCCCGTCGATCAACAGCATCATCACGACGGTGGACGTGACGTGCGCGCTTTGGACCTTCGTCACGTCGCAGGCGCCGACGCGGGCGATCGACGCAGCGTGCCTCTCGGTGAACGGTTTCCTCGACGGGTTTCGCGGCTCCGACTTCCTGCCCGGCGCGCAGCAGGGTCCGGAGACCGCGCCGGTGACGGTGGCGGGCCTGAAGCTGGGTGTCAACGCGGTGTGTTCGCTGGTCAAGGCAGGCTGGTCGGTCGGGAGGCTGCTCAAGAAGGCGTCGCTGCCCGACTTGTTGTGCATGGGCGTGACGATCGTGGAAGAGGGCACGCGCATCATCACGGGCGGCGAAACGATCAACGATGCGATCTGCGAGGCGATCGGTGGCACGCCGACGAATCCGGAACAGGATCCATTCTTTGCAGAAGGCTGCGACAACACGTGCCAGTTCGCGTTCGATGGCGAGT
>JAJDDR010000247.1 GCA_029260255.1 Phycisphaerae bacterium | reverse complement strand
GTGGTGCTCAAGCCGAACTTGGTGCGTGATTTTCGGGAGACACGGTCCGAGCATGGCGATTGTCTGGTCACGCACGGCGCGGTCATCCGAGCGGTGCTGGACTATGTGTATATCGCGCTCGGAGGCGAGGGTCGGATCGTCATTGCGGACGCGCCGCAGAACGACGCGGATTTCGACGCGATACGGCGCATTGCGGGTCTGGACGAGATTCAGGAATTCTACCGCACGACGGTCGGGTTCGACGTGGAGGTATACGATCTCCGCCCGGAGCGTGCGGACAAGATTGATGGTGTGATTGTCGGTCACGTTGCGCTCCCGGGTGATCCCGCCGGCTACGTGACGGTAGACTTGGGGAAACGATCGGCGCTCTGGGAGATCAACCATCTCTGTCATCTGTTGTACGGCTCGGAGTACGACACGTCGGAGTTGCACATGCACCAGCACGATGACGTGCATGAGTATTGCATTTCCAAGACGATTCTGAACGCCGACTGCGTGATCGGTCTGCCGAAGTTGAAGACGCACAAGAAGACCGGATTGACCGCGAACCTGAAGAACCTCGTGGGGATCAACGGCAACAAGAACTGGCTGCCGCATCACCGCGAGGGAACGCCGGCGCAGGGTGGCGATCAGTTCGCCGATGACGGCATGAAACAGCGTGTGGAGCGCGCCGCGGTATCGCAGTTCAAGCGCGTGTTTCCGACGCTCGGTCCGCTTCGCCCGGTGCTGGCCGGGCCGATCAAAGCGGTCGGCAAGCGGTTGTTCGGCGACACCAACGCGGGCACGATTCGGTCGGGCAACTGGTATGGAAACGACACCACGTGGCGAATGGTCATCGATCTGAACCGCGTGCTGATGTACGCGGATGCCGCGGGACGGCTTCATGACCAGCCGGTGCGCCGATTCTTCAGCGTCGTCGACGGGATTGTCGGCGGTGAGGGCAACGGCCCGTTGGATGCGACTCCCAAGGCGATGGGGCTGGTGCTGGCGGGCGCGAACGCGGTCGGGGTTGACCTGGCGTGTGCTCGAATAATGGGGCTCGACTACCGGCGCATGCCCGTCCTGACGGGCGCGCTGCGCGAACATTCACTGCCTCTCGTTTCGTTCGCGTACGAAGATGTGGTGGGGGTGAGCGATGACGCGCGGCTTTGCGGTCCTGTCGGTCGAGTCCGGGATTGGGACATCGCGTTCGCGCCGCACGCCGGATGGATAGGGCATGTGGAGATGGAGACTTCCGGCGGCGGGCCAGGTGTTGGATGCGTGATGGATGACGGTGCGGAGTTGGGTTGAGGTGACAAGCGAAGGGAGCACCAGCACTGAGTTCTTCGGGTCGCACGCGGCGCGGTGGCTGAGCCTGTACACCTCGAAGCCGGCGTTCAAGGACCGTCTGGAGTTGTTCACGGAATCGTTGCGAGCAGCCTTGCCGGGAGGTGGGCGCGTGCTGGACTTCGGCTGTGGTCCCGGCATCATGTCGCTCGCGCTCGCCCAGCAGGGATATGACGTACTCGGCGTGGATGGCGCCGACGGGATGATCGAAACGGCCCAGCGCGAGCAGGAACGACGCGGTATTTCGAATTGTGAGTTTCGCGTCATGGATGCCTCGAATACGTCGTTCAATGCCGGGTCCTTTGACGCCGTTGTCTGTTCGAGTGTGATCGAGTACGTCGAGGACGATGTCGGCTTGGTCAGAGCACTGATCGAGTCCCTGAAGCCGCGCGGGCGTCTCTTGGTGTCCTTACCCCACACGGCGAGCGTTATCGGCAAGGTCGAGGATGCGCTGCGTCACACGGTCCTGTTCGCGCGGCGAACAGGCGGTCAGCACCTTGGTTTTTCGCGCCGGAGATACGCGAAAACCGAGTTTCTGCGGTTGCTTCGTTCGATGGGGTTGGATTCCTTCGCGTGTACGTCGTTTGAAGTACCGGTTCTCGGCCGCGCGGGCGTGGTCGCCTCCCGCTTCAACTGGATCGGAGTCATGCTTCTCGTCGTGGGCCGCAAGTGCAGCGACGCGGCACCCATCGCGTCACAAGCAGTTTCGCACACTCCAAGGTTTCGAGCCTCGCGCAGCGCCTTGTCGCGCAAGAACGTCTGGGAGGCGATGCCAAGGGTCCTCCGCGCAGGTCTGGGGCGGCCCCTGAGTCTGCTTCCCCCCCGGTTGTTGTTCGGCAAGCGGTTCACGGAACAAGTCGCGTTCGTGGACAAAGCTCAGTGGTGGAGCAGCGATGAGGCCAACGCCTATCAACTAGGCCGGGTGCGCCGCATCTGCCGGATCGCCAGCGAGCGTTCTCCTTACTACCAGCGTGTCTTCAAGGAGGCGGGCTTTGGGCCGCCCGATCTGAAGTCGACCGGGGCTTTGTCTCAACTGCCGACCATCGACCGGAGCGTGCTGCGCGGTCATCTGGAGGAGATGCGCACAACCGCTCCGCACGCGCGCAGCGTCGACTTTGTCTCCACGGGTGGCACGAACGGCATGCCGCTGCACTTTTACATCGGCGCCGACCGATCCGCCGTCGAGTACGCGCATCTCGTCAATAGCTGGCGGCGCGTTGGGTATGATCTGTCGATGCCCATGGCGGTGTTTCGCGGACACGTCGTTCGGGCGGACGGAGGGGGTGTGTTTCACGAGTATGATCCCGTTCTCCGCAATCACTTTTTCAGCAGCTTTCACATGACCGATGACGACATGCGAAAGTACGTGCGTTACATCCGCGGGATCGGAGACTGTTTTTTGCACGTGTATCCTTCCACGGTGTCTACGCTGGCGCGCTTCATGCGCCGCGACGGGCAGGACCCGCTGACGAATGTCCGCGGGATCATCGCCGAATCGGAAGTGGTCTATCCCGGTCAGCGAGAAATGGTCGAGGACGTCTTCGGGTGCCGGTATCTATCCTGTTACGGCCACTCCGAGAAGGTTGTCGCCGCCACGGGGTGCGAGCACTCGGCGGACTATCACGTCTGGCCGACCTACGGATACTTCGAGCTTCTCGATGAACACAACCGACCGGTAACAGAGCCCGGCGGGCGTGGCGAAATTGTCGGGACCGGATTCATCAACGACGTGGTCCCGTTCATTCGCTATCGGACGGGAGACTTCGCCACCTATGTCGCCGACCGTTGCGCCGCGTGTGGCAGGGAACACATCATCATTGCGAACATCAGTGGGCATCGCACGCAGGAGTTGCTGGTGGCCGCCGACAACTCGTCGATCGCCTGGACCGCGCTGAACATGCACGACGACACTTTTGTGAACGTACAACAGTTTCAATTCTACCAGGACTCGCCGGGTCGAGCCGTGCTGCGAATCGTGCGGTCCGAGGGCTTCTCGGAAGAGGACGAGCGGCGGATTGTTCGAAACCTCGGCCGGAAACTGGACGGCCGGCTCCGGATTGAAACCGCGTTGGTTGACTCTATACCACTGTCGTCGACCGGCAAAGCGATCTATGTGGACCAGAGACTCGAGATCGAGCAGTCACCGTGGGCAATGAAGCAGGACCACGAGCCGATAGAAGCACACGGATGAATCGTACCGCCGCCAAGCCCGCATTCGATTCGGAGCAAAAAGCCCGCGGCTCGCAGGCGGCGCCGGCGTGCTCTGCGCATTGGACGCAGCGCGTCACCCACCGAATTGCCTCGGTCGTGTCAGGTCTGGGGTCGCGGGTATCGCTTCCGGTTGTTCTTGCCATCGCCTTGATCTTGCGAATCACCACCGTCCTGGTGTACCCGATCATCCAGAAGGCGACGTCGCTCTCGCACGGCTCGGACGGATACGAGTACGTCGCGGCCATGCTGGCAGCCGGGCACGGGTACCGATTCGCTGAGGACCTCGGCGAAACGATGTTCCTGCCGCCTGTGTATCCGTTGTTTCTGACGTTCTTGTTTCTGTTTGCGGGACCCAGCCTGCTGGTCGCGACCGTGGCGCAGGCGCTGCTGGATACGGCATCATGCTTCATGGTCTACATTTTGGGTAAGCGCCACGGAGGTCATCAGACCGGGATCTTCGGTTCGCTCTTGTACGCGCTGTACCCGGGTGCCTGGATCGGCTGTTCTCGCTATCTGACGGAGCCGCTGTTCATCTTTCTGATTCTGGGTTTCCTGGTGTTCTTGTCCGGGTTCGTGCGGAGCGGCGGTAAGCGCGAATTATTCACCGCCGGTTTGTTCGGTGCATTGGCCGTTCTGTGTAAGAGCGTCGCCGGCGCGCTGCCGCTGTTCATCATCGTGTGCGTTCCTTTCTTGCCCGGCTGGCGCGATTGCCGGCGGCGCGTTCTGGCGGGGCTCACCGTCTGCTTGTTGATGTCGGTCATCGCGGTGGCTCCTTGGATCTATCGCAACTACAAGGTTTCGGGCAGCTTTGTCTATCCGGCGACATCCGGCGGGTTGGCGTTGTACACGGCGCATGTGTACGCAGCCCATCCCGACCAGACAATCCGGACGTCTGTTCATCAGGCAGCGAGAGAAGTCAGGCAGCTCGCCGTCGACCATGGAATCCGGCTCGATCCGCGCGACACTTACCCACGGTGGTTCTACGATGCACGCGACGAAGTGAAGCTTGACAGGATTACGCAGCTCGTTGCGCGCGGACAGCTGGCCGCCGATCCGGCGGGTTACGTGCGGCATGTTTCGGGCAACTTGTGGCGGTTCTGGTGGGGAGCGCCGTCGCCCAAAGCCATCCGAATCTCGGTGCTCGTCAATACACCGTTTATGCTGCTCGGGGCATTCGGTTTTTTGCGCGCGCGCGCGTGGCGACATCCTGATCTGTGCCTGTGCCTGGCAGTGGCTACGTATTTGTTCCTGGCGCACGTCGGAATCCTGGCGGTGGTTCGCTACTCGCTGACCGTTATGCCGCTCGTGTGTCTGTTCAGCGGGATGGGGTTTCATTGGTTTTGTGTGCGAATGGGTTGCGGCGCGGCGTCTGAGCAGCCCCCCAGTGTAATTGAGGGAGACAGTGGTTCTTGCCGAGAAGTGCCAGAGCCACGGTGCAGTCATCGATGAAGTCAGCCCACGATTGGACGGACCGGCGAAAACAGTGGCTGGGGGGTCTCATGCGCGTCGCGGTCTGCGCGATTCTCGTTACTCTAGTCGTCAGGCAGGTTCAGTGGGAGGACGGGGCGCGCACGGCCGACGGAAAGATCTGGCCCGTGATATCCATGGGCGAGGATTCTGCTCTGGTGAAGCGCGGCGAAGAAACCGCGAGACTGGAGTGGGACGAGATCGAAGACATTCAGCCCGGGCTGGCTACGGTCGTCACGAGCGCCAGTTGGTCGTTCGGTGTCACTGCCCTTGCTCTCGCTCTGCCGATCCCCTTAATCGCGGCTGCCCGTTGGCAGATGATTCTGCAGGCGATGGGGGCATCGGTCTCACCCAAGGTCGTGTTTCGTGTCACGCTTCAGCACTATCTGCTCAACTTGGTGGCACTGGGGACCGCGGGCGGTGACCTGTACCGAGCGGCGATGTTGCGGTCGGACAGCGGGAGTTGGTCGCGTGTGATTGCCAGCCTGTTACTGGATCGCTGCGCCGGACTGGTCGCTATGGCCGCGGTCGCGGGTGGCGGTTCGGTTTTCCTGCTCGGGGACGCGCAGTTGCGACAAATGGCGGGAATTACTTTGGCGACCTGCCTCGTGGGTGTCGTTGGCGCATCGCTCATGTGGTATACTCTGCGTTCGCCGTGGGCGGCGGGCTGGATGTCGCTTTCGCGCCCGGTCGGTGATCGCGCTGAGGATCGCGGCGATGTGTCCGGCACAACGCGGCGTTTGCTGGGACGGGTGCGAGATCTGATGTTCCGTTTGGCGGACGCGATGCGGATGGCTTCCGGGGATTACCGCGCGCTGTGTCGGGTTGCGTTATTGGCGCTGCTTGGGCAGGCGCTGCTGGTTGGCTCGGTGATGTACCTGGCAGCGGCGGTAGGTATCGAGCATGCTTTCGCGGCAGCCGCTGTGGCCGTGCCGGCTGCGGCGACGGTGGCGTTGGTCGTGCCGACTCCACAGGGGATTGGGGCGTTCGAGTGGGGTCTTGTGACTTTGCTGTCCCCGTTCGAAGAGGGTGGTGCCAACGCTTGCCTGACGCTGGCACTGGGTTTTCGTTTGATCATGTTTTGGTGGTCGGTACCCGGTCTGGTCATGGCGGTGTGGCCGGGCGTCGCAAGCACGAAAGGAGTGTCGCATGACACCACTAGATCGGGTGCGGTGCGAGATAGGGGCTGAAGGTCACGAGGGCGCTTCGGCGGTGCCGGCCGGCAGCGAAGCGACGCGACGCGAAGATGCGACAGTTCGGTCGCGTCTCTTGCGTCCGCACGGTGTGCTTCAGACGATCTACGACTTCATCGGCGCGCCGTTGCGGATGGTCGTCCTGCCGGACGCCTGGAGCACACGGTTGGGGTTCACAAGCCTGGAAGATGAGCGACTTCGCGTGGTGCTTCCCGAACTGCGTGGTCGCGTGTTGGATGTGGGCGCGGGTACCAACCGGCTGATGGACCTGCACGGGGACGGAGTGGGTGTTGATGTGATTGATTGGGGTGGCGGTGCGACGGTGGTCGAGGATACGCGGAATCTCCCGTTTCCCGACGCGTCATTTGAAACGGTTGCTTTTGTCGCGTGCCTGAACCACATTCCTTACCGTGACGAGGTGCTGATCGAGGCGAAGCGTCTCTTGAGACCGGGCGGGCGGGTCGTGCTGACGATGATTGGGCGTTGGCTCGGGGATATCGGGCACAAAATCTGGTGGTACAGCGAGGATAAGCACCGGGAAGTCGCCGATGGTGAGTTGATGGGCATGGATCCGGAGCTGATGCTGCGATTACTGTGCGAAGCGGGTTTTGCGGACTTGGTTCATCGCCCGTTTTTCTATCGGATGAACCACTTGTTTTTGGCGACAAAGACATGACCACGAGTGTTTCGATGAGTGATCCGCGCACGAAGCCGTCCGGGCACGGGGAAGCGGTATTGTCCCCCGATCTTTCTGATCTTTCGGTGGTCATTCCCGCCTACAACGAGGAGGCTGGGATTGGCGCGACTCTCCGCGAGTTGCGCGAGACATACCTCGATGTGGAAATTGTCGTTGTCGACGACGGCTCGTCGGACGAAACGGCGGCGATTGCTCGTACGGTGGATGGCGTGCGTGTTGTTTCGCACTCGCGGAACCGGGGTTATGGAGCTGCGATCAAGACGGGGGTTCGGAGTACTTCGCGTCGGTGCGTGGCGTGGTACGATGCTGACGGGCAACATCGCCCGAAGGATTTGGCTGCGGTGGCGGAGCCGGTGATCGCAGGAGTGAAAGACGTTGTCATTGGTGTGCGGGGTCGGGATTCCGCGAACGTCCGTGGCCGCGTGATCGGGAAGCTGGTCCTGGGTTGGGTGGCGAGACTGGTCAGCGGTGAAGACATCCCGGATCTGAACTCGGGCTTGCGGTGCTTTCGCCGCGACGTGGTTGTGCGATACCTTCACTTGCTACCGGATGGGTTTTCGGCGTCGACGACCACCACCCTCATGGCGTTAAAACGAGGTTACCGTGTGGGGTATGCCCCGATCGTGGTCAGTTCACGTGCGGGAAAGTCGACGGTCCGGGTCTTTTCGGACGGGATGCAAACACTACAGCTTATCGTGCGCATCATCGTTCTGTTTGAGGCATTGAAGGTATTCACGCTGCTGGGGGCGGTGTTGCTGGTGCCGGGTCTGCTTTACGGGCTGGTGCTTGCAGTCGTTCGGGGCGAGGGCTTTCCGACGCTGGCCGGCACGGCGGTGATCGCGGGCATGTTGACATTCTTCATGGGGATCATCGCCGACCAAGTGGTAGCGCTTCGGAAAGAACGCTTTGAGGATGGTGGTGGCACCAATCAGATGACTCGGGACGACGCCCCCAGTTGAATCCCCCCGCCGGCCGAGAATGATATATGTGTGGCATCGCGGGTATTTTTGAGTTCGAGGACCAATCGCGTCCGATCGATCGGCGCGTGCTTCTCGCGATGACGCGGAGCCTTGCTCACCGCGGCCCCGATGGGGAGGGGGTCTGGACATCGCCCGGCATCGGCCTGGGACATAGAAGGCTCTCGATTCTCGACCTCAGCGAATGCGCCAGTCAACCGATGGTTCATCCCTCACGCGATCTTGTCATCACGTACAATGGGGAAGTCTACAACTTTCGTGAGCTTCGCGCAACACTGGAAGGCAAGGGACATACGTTTCGCTCGACGAGCGATACCGAGGTCGTACTCGCTGCATACGCCGAGTGGGGGTCGGGAGTTGTCGACCGTATTTCGGGGATTTACGCGTTCGCGATTTGGGACGGTGAGCAGCGGCGTGTCTTCTTGGCGCGCGATCCGATCGGCGTCAAACCGCTGTTCTATTCGGTGGACGACGGGACGTTGCGTTTCGGCTCGGAGATCAAGGCGATACTGAGTGACCCTGCCGTGGGGCGGGAGATTGATGAAGCGGCGTTGGATGCGTTCTTGACGTTTGGTTACACACCCGCTCCGGCGACGGGTTTTCGCCGGGTGCGGCAGTTGCTTCCCGGCCACTGCGCCACTGTTGATCGAAACGGTTTCCGCAGTTGGCGTTACTGGAAGAATCCCTACGGCGAGCGGGCGCGGGCAGTTGACTTTCCGACCGCCTTGACCGAGTTCACGGAGCGGTTCGACCGTATTACGCGGGCTCAACTGGTGAGTGATGTGCCGGTGGGAGCGTTTCTGTCGGGCGGTCTGGACTCGGCGGCCGTGGTGCGGGCGATGAAGCGAGGAGACTTGGGTCCGGTACATGCGTTGACCGTCGGGTTTGGGGAGCCCGGGTTTGATGAACGCGACGGCGCGCGTGAGACGGCCTCGGCCCTCGGCGTATCGCTCGAGGAGCAGGAACTGTCCGTGGACGCGGCCACACTGCTTCCGGAGTTGTCGCGTCACATGGAGGAACCGACGGCCGACTCCTCGATGCTGCCTGTGTATCTGCTCTGTCAGGCGGCGCGGCGGCGTTTCACCGTGGCGATGTCGGGGGACGGCGCCGACGAACTGCTGGCGGGATATGAGACGTACCGCGCGACTGCCCTGGCGACAACGTACCGCAGGCTGCCGGCGTTCGTGCGCCACAGAGTTCTGCAGCCCCTGGCCAACCGCCTGCCCGTCAGCGACAGAAAGTACAACCTGCATCAGGTGGCGACGCGGTTTACAGCCGGTGCCGAACTGGGTCCCGGGCGGGATCACTGCGCGTGGCGCATTATATTTAATAACGCAATGAAGTCGCGACTGTACACCCCCGCGTTTCGCGAAGTCTCGTTGAGTCGTGATCCCCTGGCTGAGTACGCCCGTCACATACAGGCTGTGCCCGCGGCCCGCGAACGACTTGCCGGGCTGCTGAACGCCGACACGGAGTTCTACCTGCCGAACGACATGCTGGTGAAAGTGGACCGCATGAGTATGGCCAACAGCCTTGAGGTGCGGGTCCCGTTCCTCGACATCGAGATGGTTCGATACTGTGCCAACCTGCCCGGCGAGTTCAAGCTTCGCCGCAATAAGGTTCGCAAGCACATTCTGCGCGAATCGCTCCGGGAGTCCGTGCCCAACAGTATCCTGGATCGCCCCAAGTCTGGCTTCAACATCCCGGTCGAGCGTTGGATGCGCGGTGCGCTAGGAGATCTTCTGTTTGACGTAATGGCGACGCAGCGTGACGCGATGTGTGCCCTGCTGGATCTGCGCGAGGTCGAGCGTGCGGTGAACGAGCATCGTGCGCGCAAGGCCGACCACGCACACGTGTTGTTTGCCGTGTTGATGTTGGGCTTGTGGTTCGACAACGCCGCCCGAAGTTGGAAAGGTGGCGGCCCTGCTGGTGGAACTGCCAGCAAGGCTGACTCGGCGACGTGTCGGAGTTGACCATGCGACGGACTGCTTGGCCGATGCGTTGGGTGAGAACGATTCCGTCGCTCGCAGGCATTGCGTGGCTGGTGGTGACGTTTGTCGGCACGGCGTCTTCGTCCGACCCTCTGTGGAGCTTTCGGCTGTTCCGGCGCGCAATCAGCGGGGAGGGGGTTACCTCGTTGCTGCTGTTCCTGGTGCCGTCGCTGGTGCTTGTCCCGGCGGGGCTGTGGGGTCTGGTGCGGTGGTTGGCTCGGCGGTGTTCGATCGCTCCGCTGGTCGGACTCTGGGCGGGTGTGGTGTTCAGCGTCTATGTCGATTTTCTGCAGTTTGCCCTGCCGTACATCGGCGATCATGCCAATGTTCCGGGACTCCCGGTCTCGCTGACACTGTTCGGCGAAGATCGTCTGGCGATAATCTGGGCGGCGGCCTTCGGGGTCAACGCCGTGCTGTACGCCACGGTTGGGCTGCTGACGGGGGCTGTCGTTTCCGCGCGGCGACGGCGCGGCGACGCGGAGGGCGCGACGGAGCGTGACGCCGTTGTGTCTTTGAGGATGATGGGCGGGACGTTGGCCGCGGCGGCGTTGGTCTGCGGGCTCGTACTCCGCTCAGCTGGACCGGGTACGGCGGCAGTCGATGCGTTCCTGGCTCCCTTCGGGCTTGTTCGCGGAGTGCGCTATGAGCCGGGGGTGACCTATGGGCGAGCCGGGGATGTGGACCTCAAGCTCGATTTGTGCATGCCCGATGAGCCGAACGAGCGTAGGGCGGCCGTCGTGTGCATTCACGGCGGGGGCTGGCACGGGGGTACGCGGGACTTTTACACGCCGCTGGTGGTGGCGCTGGCGCGCCGAGGGTATGTGGCCGTGACGATCACTTATCGGCTGGCTCCGGAGCACCGCTTTCCTGCGCAGATCGAGGACGTCAAGCGCTCGGTCCGCTGGTTACGCGGGAACGCCGGGCGATTGGGTTTCGACCCGGAGCGGATCGGGGTCGTCGGCTGGTCGGCCGGGGGGTACTTGGCCTGCCTTCTTGGCACGAGCGATGATGCCGCCTTTTCCGGACGGGCCGATCCGTTCGCGGCACATTCCAGTCGCGTTCAGGCGGTGGTGAGCTTCTCGGGACTGACGGACTTGACGGCTGAATACTGGGATCGTGTGCCTTCCGGGGCTCAGGCACTTATCGGGGCTTCGAGGCGTGAAGCCCCGGCGACTTACCGCGAAGCGTCGCCGATCAGCCACGTTGACGGCGACGATCCTCCATTCATGTTCCTTCATGGCGATGCAGACGGTTCGGTTCCGCCGGGTGAGTCACAGCGTATGCATCGCGCGCTCGAATCGGTCGGTGGGCGGGCGGTCGTTCGGATGTTCGCGGGTATCGGACATCGCTGGCACGGTGCGGTTGCCCGCCAGGCGGCGGAAGCGGCCATCGCGTTTCTCGATGAACACCTCGGCGCGGCGGGCAGGACGCCGGCGCTGGACCTGCACGGCAAGCGTTTGCGGTTTGGTGGAGCGACATGAGAACGGCGATCGTAACCCTGATCATGTTGTTCATCATCGTCTATGCGCAGCGGGATTGGTTCCGCGCGCTGTGTTGCTTGGTGGTATTCACAGCGCTTACCGAATACCCCGGTCTGCCGAACCCGCTCGATGCCAAGGGGTTCAATCACTGGTCGGTCATGTTCACGGCGATAGTACTCGCGTGGATGCTCTCCCGGATCGTGCGTCCGAGGACCTGGAACTTCCCGCGCGGCTGGCTGATCGTCATAGGACTGTATCTGGTGGTGGAAATGATCGGTGTGGCGCGGCTGTGTTGGAGCCTGGACACGTTCAAGGCACACGCGGTGAAAGTGAACGTCGGGTATGCCCAATACACGGTGCGGTCGGTGTTGATCGATGTTGTCTACAGTCCCATGCGCTACATGCTGGTTGGGCTCCTGTTGTTCGACGGAGCGCGGACGCGGCGCCAACTGCTGTACGGATTGGTAGCGGTGCTGTCGGCGGTTTTGATCTATGCACTGATCGTGAATAAGGAGATCCCGCTCAGCGGATTGGTCGGCGGCGGCATGGATTACCGCCGTCGCATCTCGAAATGGACCAGCCGGCATCCGAATGACCTGGCGCGCCTGTTTGTGGCGACCTTCTGGATGGGCATTTCCCTTTGGCAACTCAAAGTCGGATCGTTCAAACTGCGGATTGTGGTACCTGTCGCTCTGGGGTTCATCGTTATCGCTCTGGGTCACACGCACTCGCGTGGTGGCTACCTGGCGTTCGTCGTCGTGGGGTTGGCGGTCGCACTGACGGTCAGGTCGTGGCGAACGTTCGCGGTACTGGCGACGGCGATCGTAGCGACAATCACATTCGCTCCGTCGGTGACGAGTCGGATGTTGACCGGCGTCGATACGTCCGGTAATGAGCAGCACGACATGGCTGAAGTCACCGGGGGGCGGGATACCATTTGGGCGGCGGCTATCGAGGGGGTAAAGGAATCGCCGTGGATCGGACACGGGAACAGAGGTTATGCCGTATCGTCCGCCCTGCAGTCGTCCATAGTGACCGGCGGCGGCGAGCTCCATCCACACAATGCGTATCTTGAGACATTGCTCGATCACGGCATCCTGGGCGCCGGCGGACGCGTGGCACCGTTTCTGTATGTGCTGGGGGCCGGTGCAGTACTTGTGCGACGGCGGGTGGATCCACTGTTGCGGCTGGTGGGGGTGGCTGCGGTCGCGTGGCCTCTCGCGTCGTTTGCCATGGGTCTTTCAGGCCAGCACTGGGGGTTCTCCGAGAACCTGTTCACTTTCTGGTGTGTGACCGGTTTGACCGTGCGTGCCTTGATGGTTCCCGACACTGTTCCGCGACGGGCCGGCGCATCGGCAGAATACCGCCCGCATGCAAGCCGCGCGCGAGGCGCGGAGATTCGCGACTTGCATGCTCGCGGCTCAGCGCTCCACAGAACGTCTCGGTCGTGATGGCAGCGTGGTACGAAAGTCATGATTGATCTCGTCTACATTCTTTCTCCAGCACACTCCGGTTCGACCGTCCTGGGAATGCTGCTCGGCGCGCACCCGCAAGTCGCCACCGTTGGCGAATTGAAGATGGTCCCCTGGAGTTTTCGCAACGACGAAACCTGCTCGTGCGGGGTCGTGATGAGACATTGCGGGTTCTGGAAGGAGGTCGCCGACAGACTGCGCGCAAGGGGCATGGACCTGACAAGCGCTCAATTCCGCACGCATGTTAGAGACCGCCGCACGTTCACGGAGCGTTTGGTTGCCGGCCAAGTTCGCGGATACCTGGGAGAAACGGTTCGTTCGGCCATATTGCGTGTTCGGCCGGGGGCGGGCAGATTCCTGCACGAGATGCTGGCGTGCAACATCGCCATCATGCATGTGATTGCGGAGTTGACCGAACGTAGCGTGTTTCTTGATACATCGAAGGATGCATCGCGGCTGCGCTATCTGGCTGAGAGCGGCAGATTCAGAATCAGCGTTCTGCACCTGATCCGTGACGGACGCGCTGTGGCGAACTCCCTGATTCGCAAGGGCGTGGATTCGCGTTTGGCGGCCCAGGAATGGGTCGAAGAGCACTACCAGGCTGAGCGTCTGCGTGTTATGAATTTCGGTGCGACGCGTTGGGTGCGGGTTCATTACGAGAAGTTCTGTGCGGACCCCGACGGCATTCTGGCGTCGGTGTGCGAGTTTATCGGAGTGCGCGCGGCGGATCGGACGCTTGATTTCCGCTCATGGGACAGTCACGTATTGGGTAACCGTCTCCGGCTGTCTGACGGAAGAGGAATCTCCTTCGACGAATCGTGGCGCCGCGAGCTCACCGAGGGTCCTCTGGCAATCGTCGAGGCGGTCACCGCGAAGTTGAATCGCCGCTATGGATACGCCTGAGCACACCCATCCGCCTGCGCGCCAGATGCCGGCCGCTGCCGAAGCGGAAGACACCGATGCGGAGCAGGAAGATGCGGCCAACGTCGCGGTTTCCGAGACCACCAGTCCAAGCGTCTCGCGGAACGTGGCAGCCAACATCGCCGGACAGTTTGTCTTCATTCTGTCTGGTTTCGTATTGCCACGCGTGGTCTTCGACCGCATGGGCGTCGAACTGCTCGGCGTTTGGGACTTCGGCTGGGCACTGGTTGCGCACCTGACTCTGGTCGGCGGAGGCGTGCTGTCGGCCGTTAGCCGCGAGGTTGCACAATACACCGGAAATCACGACGTAGCACGGCTGCGGAGCGTGATCAGCACTTGTTTCGCGCTGTTTTCTGTGTTCGGCGCGACCGTAGCCACCGTCACCGCTGCAGCGGCGTACTTCGTTCCCGTGTTCCTGCCCGGACTTTCCGCCACCGCCGTCGCCGACGCCCGCTGGGTGGTAGTATTGCTGGGACTGAGTTCGGCGGTGCGTTTTCCGTTTCACGTCTTCAACGGTGTTATCACCGGTCACCAACGCTACGTGCTTCACAATGTGATTGCAAGCGGTACACACCTGGCGACGACCGCCGCGGTGGTGGCGGCGGTCGTGTTGCTGGATTT
>JAJDDR010000246.1 GCA_029260255.1 Phycisphaerae bacterium | reverse complement strand
GCTTCCCGCGCAGGCAGCACGCCCCATCCCCATCGGCGAGTCCGACACCACGCTTAGCTACATGACCGAATCGGGACTACGCACACTCACCGGCTCGGCGGACTACCACGGAGCCGTCCCGTCCGACGCGGTGCCCCTTGGCGGCGACCCCAACATAGGCCATTTCAACTCGGCGAATTCCTTCGGCCGACGCATCCTGGTCGACGGCGCGCTCCGTGACGATGAATCCCTCCTGACCAACGCGTTCTTCAAGCCGCCAGGTCATACCACGGACTTCTTCGCCGACATCGTCCCCGGCGGATCGGTAACCATAGAGGCACAGAACATCCAATTCGCCGAGCCGGTCTGGATCCAGCAGGACACCATCATGATGCACAAGCTCTGGGACGCCGATCAGGTCGACGTGCTCCCCAACTTCTACATCAACCTGCACAACCACGAAACAGCCACAGAACCGATTCGCGACTTCGACGACTTCTTCCCCATGCTCTTTACCGATTTCCCGATGCCCAACTACATCCAGGGCACGCTGGGCGGATCAAGTGGCATCGAGATCTTCGGCAACGGCACCAGTACGCTGGGCTATCGCCTGACGGTCCCCTACGAGAACTTCAGGAACCTCGAAGATGTCGACCAGCAGGTGCCCGCAGGGCTGCCCGCCCCGTTCGGCTTCCTCGAACCCTTCCACTTCCACGTGGAGTTCGCGGTCAGCAACGTGCCCGAACCAGCGTCGATCCTGATGCTCCTTGTGGGAATCCCGCTGGCCATGCGCCGCCGGTAAGCCGCCGCGCGATCAGTCAAGACGCTTCAGCATCGACTCGTCGTACCCAACCAGAGGTTCGCCACGCTCGATCTTTGCGATCAGATCGGCATTGGCGATGAACGGGCGCCCGATCGCGACAAGGTCGAATGCGCCGTCCGCTATTGCCCGCGCCGCGCGATCCGGGGTGTAGCTCCCGCACCCGACGAGCGTGCCCTTGTAGTGTCGTCTCAAGAACGCGCCGGCTGTGCCGCCCAGGTAGTCGAAGGTCATGCCGTCGTCGAAGATGCCCAGATGCACGTATGCCAAGCGGCGATCATCGAGTCCTCCGAGCAATCGGCCAAAAACCGCGGGGTCATCCGAGTGCGGCTCCATGTTGAAGTACGCCCCCGGTGACAGGCGAATCCCCACGCGATCGCGACCAACACGATCCACAACGCCATCGACAACCTCCAGGGCAAACCGCACCATCCCCTCGATCGAGCCGCCGTAACCATCCGTTCGCCGGTTCGTATGACGGTGAAGAAACTGATCGATCAAGTAGCCGTTCGCGCCGTGAATCTCCACGCCGTCGAAACCAGCGCTCATGGCGTTCGCCGCCGCTGCGGAATAAGCCGCCACCAACGCCGGTATCTCATCGATGTCCAGCGCGCGCGGCGCTCCATACGGAAGATCCGACCGCGGCATGCGTCCGCCCAGAGCGACCGCCGACGGCGCCACCGGCGATTCCCCGCCGAGAAACACGGGATGCGAGACGCGTCCCACGTGCCACAGTTGCAGAAACATCACGCCCCCGCCCCCGTGAACGCGATCGGTCACTCTCCGCCAGCCCGCGACCTGCGCCGCGTTGAAGATGCCCGGTGTGTTCGGGTAGCCCTGCCCATCCGGCCGAATGATCGTGGCCTCGCTGACGATCAGCCCCGCGTCGGCGCGCCGCGCGTAGTACGCCGCCATCAACTCGGTCGGTACGAGATCGTCGTCGGCCATACAGCGCGTCAGCGGCGCCATCACCACGCGGTTCTTGAGCGTCAGATTCTCCGTCAGATCCATGCGCCCGAGCAGGATGCTGTCACCGTTCTCGCGCGTCGTATCAGGCACTGATAACCTCCCAGTTTAACATCATTCGGCGTTCTCGCGTCTCCATCGCCGCGCAAGATAGCAAACTTCGCCCTCTTGAACATCTCCTGGATCCGGGAAACCGGTTTATTTCGACCGGTTTCGCCACGTGCCAAAACGGCGTCGCAGAATCGGCGCTCTTCGGCCGTGGAAGTGTTGCAAAGGCGACTTACGGGTCGGTACGGGCGGATTGCACGCTGCAAAAGTCTGAACCGGACAGACGCGTCGGACCGCGGGCAAGAGGCGTGCCGCCGGTGGTGGGAACGGTCGAGGGGCACACCGTGACACCGAGTCCCCCGCACGGGGTTTCTCGGGTGTGACCAGCGATTGTGGCATGCCAAGGGTAGGGCGGGTTCGACCCGCCTTCTTGCACGATTGCGGCGGGTAAAACCCGCTCTACCGCATGTGCCCGGCCGACGATGCCACAAAGAATGGCCACACCCGGGTTTCTCCGATATTGATCTATTCGCTTGCGTCGCTGTCGGACAACCGTACAATTCGCCGATAATGTTGTGTGGGCCGTAGGCGCATCCGTCGTGTCGGTTCGGCGCGGAATCGCACGGTGGTGTACGGCTCGACCAACGGTGGAACAAGGTTAATTGAGTCAACAGAAAGGAAGAACGATCATGAGTCGGAAAATCTCTATGATCACGTTTGCCATGGCAGTCTGCGCCATGGCGTCGACCGGGTGTAACCGGGCCTTCGTGGATGGTGTCTTCAACGGCATCTCCAACGGCGTATCCGGGGGTCTCGCTGGCCTGATCAGCAGCCTGTTCACCGCCCTCAACGTCGCCGGTTAGATCGCCCGGCATCGACGGCGACCACGCCGGATTCCCGATCGGGGCGCCCGAGGTTCCTTGAGGAACCCCTTGTGCTGCTTGTGCAGGGCGCACCGGCCGGGTCGACCGGCGCTCGGTCGCTCGTCCGCGCGCGGGCAATCCCCCTCCAACTCTCCCCCGAAGTTCCGGTTGCTGACAAGTTTGGTAACCGTGGCACGGTGCGGACAACGCGTTCGGATGTGTCACAAGCGGGGAGTGTTCGCGCCGATCCCCAGAAAACGCCCAGACGCGATTCAGACCGCGGCGGCCGAACGCGCCCGCGACACCATCGCGTCAACCTGCTCGACGTGGCGTCGCAGTCGCGGACCGATCCTCGCGATAACCTCGTTCGCCCTCGGGCTGCCGCCCACCAGCGACGCGCCGGACTCGTACGCCTCAACCGTCCTGACGCGATCCGCATGCAACGCAGGAAACAGATAGTTCAGGTCGAGATAGTGGATGTTCGTCGAGTGAATGTCCGCCCACACCG
>JAJDDR010000245.1 GCA_029260255.1 Phycisphaerae bacterium | reverse complement strand
AAGCGTGAACAAGCCGTTTGCGATTTCGATGCCGTTCAGGGGTCCGGCTTCTGCCACGACTTCTCCTCCGACCGGAGCGCTCCAGAGTCTCACTCTGAAATCAGCAGCGCCGTTGACGGGAACGCCGTGAAGCTTGAGCTGTCCCTGATAGGTGATGGTTGGCGGTACGGCGTTTGCCCGCGGCGCCATCGCCGCAGAGGCACAGACCAAAACCAATGCATGCGTCGTACGTATTCTCGTGTTCATCCTACTTGCCTTCCTCGTTCTTCTCTTACTTCCGTTTCGTGACGACCCGACGCGCGGATGTTCACACTACCCACCGGTAAAGCGTCGTTGGAACTCGCCCAGGTCCAGCAAGTCCACATCCTGGTCCGAGTCAAGATCGAAGCACGCGCACGAGGGATTGATCAATCCGCCGCCGGGTCCGGAGACGCATCCCGCGATGTCGCTGTAATCGAACAAGTTGACGTTACCCGTGCTGTCGCAGTCGCAGGGCGGTTCTTCGAACCAGAAGCCACCGGCCAATGTGAAACCACCGCCCTGCAAAACGCCGGCGTCCGCTTGGCCGATCGTGCCGGAGAGTTCGAACCCGCTCCCCGTGCTGACCATGTCCCCGCCTCCGTCGATTGTGAACCGACTGACTTCCAGAGGAGGGGGCACGGCGATGGCTGTCATTGCCGTAGCCGTCACCGCTGCGAACCACATCGCGACTCGTTGCGTTTTCATCCTGCTTCCTCCTTCGAACATTCCGAGCAGAACCCCTCGGTTCTCCATGCTCGTGATCGCTCTTTCAAGCTGCGTTTCCAGTTCAATCATCCGATCGCTTCGTTAGTGGACGGTGTGAACTTCGTACTCGATGACGGCACCTTTGATCTTCATGTCCAGACTAGGCCAGGCGGGACTGGCTCCGCCGACTACCGCGTACCAGCCTGATCGAGTGTCTACGACATGCGAGGTCGTGGTCGTTGGCGACTGCGACCCGCCGTTTCCGCTTGAATGCACTGTACACACCGTTTCCAACCCAGCACCATCAAAGGCGTAGTATATGAGATTGGCTTCGAGATTTATCGACGCACTGCTGTCGTCAACATGGACCGTCAGGCGGGTGATAGTCACTCCGTCGGGGATCGAGGGAGCGGCCCAGAGAAACGGGATTCCAATCGGATCATCGATGATGCTCGCCCCTTGGAAGTAATTGACTACGATGCGAGTGGAAGCGGCTTTGAAGTCAAATGGGCTCAGCGAAGCGTGGTGCACACGCGGTTGGATATACGCAAACGCATCCGCCACGGCTGTCCCCGTCACGGAAACATCGCCATTGAAGTCCGCGGCTTGCCCGCCGGGGTTCATGTGCGTGAAACGTGCTGCCGGACCCGAACCCAAGGTGATGGCTTCCAATGCCGGCGCGCCGTTGAGTCCATTGGTCGCCCTGAACACTCCGGCGCCGGCGCCACGACCGTTCGAGACCACTTCAAATGCCGGGACCGTCCGAACTCCAAAGTTTTCGACCTCGACGAACCCCGCGCGTCCGGAACCATTGGTGTAGGCATGAATCGCGTTTCCGCCACCGTTGGTGCCGGCGCGCAAGGCGTCGTTGGTGCTATCGCTGTTTTGGATGGCGAACTGACCTGCCATGCCGAAGGAGTTGTTCTCCGCATGGACCGTCGGACCCAGGTTGACGTTGTTGGGATCGCTGTGGGTCGTGAATGTCGCAGCGGGTCCGTCGGAGAAAGTCTCGACCACCAGCGCTGGATTCGTGTTCTCGCGTTTTGTAGTTTTGAAATGACCGGCTGAACCCATGGCGGAGTTCTCAACGCCGAGCGCATCCTGCGTCGCCGAGGTCCCCTGGACCCTGAACAAGCCGGCCAGTCCGCCGCCGTCTCCCGTGAGGCCCCACACAGCCGGGCCGCTTCCGCCGGTCGTAGCCATCAGCGCCGGACCGGAACCTGCGGTGTTGGCGAAGATTGCTGGTTGCGTGTTGCTTGGATTGTCCGTAACGAACGCGCCCGCCGGCGCCAAGCCGCTGTTGGTGACGGCGATGCCCGCTTGATTGGTCGTGTTGGTGCCGGCAAAAGGCAGCGTCAACCCGCCGCCGCCCCCGCCGGGGGCATCGAGCGCATAGAGCGCATAGAGCGCAACGGGAGCCGGCGTGATCTGCTGTCGCGGCGTGAGCGGGATGAAGTCGGTCCCCTGGGGATAAGCCACTTGTATCTCCAGGTAGCGAGGGGCGCCCCCGTACAACACGCTTGGCTCTGCGTCAATCAGCAGTGGTAGCGTGAACAAGCCGTTTGCGATTTCGATGCCGTTCAGGGGTCCGGCTTCTGCCACGATTTCTCCTCCGACCGGAGCGATCCAGAGTCGCACTCTGAAATCAGCAGCGCCGTTGACGGGAACGCCGTCAAGTTTGAGTTGCCCTTGATAGGTAATGGTTGGCGGTACGGCGCTCGCCCGCAGCGTCATCACCGCGGAGGCGCAGACCAGAACAGATACTCGCGCCATACATCTTCTCGTCTTCATCTTCCTTGCCTTCCTCGTCGTTATCTCGGTGCTTTTTCTCCGCGGTGGACCGACGGAGGGCCTGAATTCGCCTCCGGTTTCAATTGTTCCACCGAAGTCTCGCTACGGCCACGTCCGACATCGCCGCCGGCGCCTTACCTCGCCGATCAAAACGCAGTTCCGTCCGCCCACCACGCGTTTCCAGGACCTGGTTGTCCCAAATACTGGACCCCCGCCCCTCAATACTGTTCACAGCAATCGCCGAACAAGTCCGCAGAAAAACCCGGATTCTTGCCAGCTGCGTCCGAAACGTCGCGCCGTTTGGGAGAAGACGGCGTGGCGGCTAGAATAGGTCGAGTGTCGAGCGACGACACCGGTGGAACCGACTCAAAAGCGGAACAATGCCTGATTCGAAGAGATCACGGATTTCGCGGCTGCTCGCGACGCTGGCCGACGGTGACGGAGTCCCGGCGGACGGCGAGGCCGCGGAACGCGCAGCCTCCGAGCTGTTTCCGCTGGTGTACGACCAGCTCAAGGAGGTGGCGGAGCGCTACTTCCGCCGCCAGCCCTCGGACCACACGCTTCAGCCGACCGCCGTTGTCCATGAGGCGTACCTGCGACTCGCGGATCGCCCCGACTCACACTGGAACAGCCGCGCACACTTCCTCGCCGTTGCCGCCAAGGCGATGCGCCAGATACTCATCAACCACGCCGAGCGCCGCGCGGCAGCCAAGCGCGGTGGCGACCAGGCAAAGCACACACTCGTCGAATCACTGACACCGGCGTCGGACCGGTCGATTGACCTGCTGGTGCTCGACGAAGCCATGACCAGACTCGGGACGTTGAGCGACCGGATGGCCCGCGTCGTCGAATTGCGCTACTTCGGCGGCCTGACCGTCGCGGAGGTGGCAGAAGTACTCGGCGTGTCAAAGCGCACGGTCGAGGGTGATTGGGAAACCGCCCGAGCGTGGCTGGCGAAGGAACTTGGCGAGAGAACGACATCGTGACACCGGAGGAATTCGCACAGGTTCGCGCTCTGTTTCTCGAAGCGCGTGTTCTCGCGCAGGCGGAGCAAGACGGGTTCCTGGATAGCAAGTGCATCAACCGCGCCGATCTTCGCGCTGAGGTCGCCGCGCTTCTGGCCCAGGCGAGCACGCCACTCGAAAAGCAGCTCGATGCCGGCGTGCTCGATGTCGTCCCCGGCGCTGCCCGGCTTCGTTCTCGTATCGAAGATCTTGAGTCAGGCGGCGGCGGCCAGCCGCTTCCGACAAAACTGGGACGCTACACCGTACTCGACCGCCTCGGCGTCGGTGGCATGGGAGAGGTGTTTCTGGCCGAACAGGCGGAGCCCCGCCGCCGTGTCGCGCTGAAGACAATACACGCCGGAATCAGCTCACCCGGGATGCTGCGGCGCTTCCGTCAGGAATCGCAGATTCTGGGTCGGCTCCAGCATCCCGGCATCGCGCAGGTGTACGAAGCGGGCACGGCGAATCTGGACCATCGCACCGTTCCGTTCTTCGCCATGGAGTTCGTGGACGGCGAACCGCTGACGCGCTACGCGGACAATTATGAACTCGGGACGCGAGAGCGACTCGGCTTGGTCGTGCGCGTCTGCGACGCGGTGCAGCATGCACACCAAAAGGGCGTCATTCACCGCGACCTCAAGCCCGCCAACATCCTCGTGGACTCATCGGGGCAGCCGAAAATCCTCGATTTCGGCGTCGCACGAGCGACCGACGCCGACCTTCAAGCGACCACTCTCCAAACCAACGTCGGTCAGTTGATCGGGACGATTCCCTACATGAGTCCGGAGCAGGTGACCGGAGACCCCGAGTGCGTTGATACCCGCTCCGACGTCTACGCGCTCGGCGTCGTGCTTTACGAGTTGCTCACGGGACGCCTGCCGCACGATTTGTCCAACAAGACCATGCCCGAGGCAGTGCGCGTCGTCCGCGAAGTCGACCCCGTGCCACTCAGCTCGATCAACCGTTTGTTTCAAGGCGACGTCGAGACGATCATCGCTAAGGCATTGGAGAAGGAACCCGACCGACGGTACGCGTCCGCGTCCGATCTCGCGGCCGACATCCGGCGGCATCTCACGGATCAACCGATCGCCGCCCGCCCCGCGACGACGATCTACCAGCTTCGCAAGTTCGCGCGCCGCAACAGACCGCTCGTTCTGGGCGTACTCACCGCCTTCGTCCTGCTGCTTGCCGGCGTGGTCGGCACAAGCATCGGATTGGTTCGCGCCAGACGCGCGGAGATGCTCGCCGGCGACCGGTTGGTCGATGCGCAGAACGCACGTGCGGAAGCCGAACGCGAGTCCGACAGCCTCAAGGCGACCAATCTGTTCTTCGCCAACTACATTGTCGAGGCGGCGTTTCCGTGGCGTTCGGGCCCGGACGTTGACGTCGTGGCGGCCATCGATCGCGCGGTCCCGAAAATCGATGCGGTCTTCGAGGGACATCCCGCGACCGAGGCCAAGGTCCGCCACTACATCGGCAACATCTACCAGGAGTTGGGTCGGTACGAAGACGCCGAGGCACAACTGACCGCCTCGATGGCGAAGTGGCAGTCGTCCGTCGGACGCAACACCAAGAACGCCACCGCAACCGAATACTGGATGGTCAAGCTGCTTCGACGCCAGGGGAGATTCGAGCAGGCTGAGCGCCTGATGCGTGAGGTGCTCGACATCCGCAAGGAGGCCTTTGACACAGGGGACGCGTACGTCGGCGAAGCGGCGATAACGCTGGCGGAGATCCTGCACGACCGCGGGGCGGACGAAGAAGCTCTCGCGCTCCTCCGCGACGCCTACGACAGCGCACGGCGCGTCGTGGACGTTGGCTACAAAACTCTGAGCGTGAGACTGAACCCCCTCGCCGATCTCCTCCGCTCGGTCGGCAGACCTGACGAAGGTCTCAAGCTACACGCACAGCATGTCGAGCAAATGCGGCAGAATTACGGGGAAGATGACGCGGCTACCTTCTACGCCATGGGGTCGATGGTCCGCCAAGCCCGCAAATGCGGCCGGCTCGCGGACGGCAGCGCGCTTGCCCTCGCGATGACGGATATCGCCCGCCGACTCTGGGGAGAGAATGACTACCGCACGCTGGACACGCGGTGGTACCACGCAACTCTTCTGCGCCAGAGCGGCGAAACAAGAGGAGCCGAGAATCTGCTGGCCGATGTCGTTGCGGCGAGTGAGAAGCACCTGGGGGTAACACACGTTTCAACGCTGAATGCACGGTCCGAGCTTGCCGAAACGCTGCTTGCCAATGGCAAGCAAGAACAAGCCGAGCGTGTCGCGCGCGAAACACTGGAACGAATGCGCGATGCGCTTGGAGATACACACCCAAGGACAACCGAAGGCATGCTGTCGCTGGCCCGAATCCTCTCAGACCGCGGGATGGGCGAAGAAGCGGAATTGCTGATTCGTGAGGGCGTCACGGTACGCACGCGCATCTGGGGCATCGCGCACCGGCAAACGGTCGACTCAATCGCGGCGCTGGCGGATCTGCTCCTGGCTCGAGATCGCGACGACGAGGCCGTCGCGATCTACCGATCAGCCGTCGACGTGCAGCGCGAGCGCAACCGTGAAGATTACCCCGAAACGGTCGGCCTGATGCAGAAGTACGCGGAGTTGCTCGAACGCGTTGATCGACGCGCTGAGGCCATACCATTATGGGAGGAGGTCGTCGCGATTCACACACGGGTCCGCGGGGCGGAGCACCGGCTCACCAAATCGGCGACACAACGGCTGGCGGATCTGCGCTGCCCACTGCAGCGGGCAGCCGATTCCGCGGAGCACGAGCGGCAATCCACGCGGACATCAGCGGTCGCGGCCGACACGCACTAGCGCAGTGTCTCAGAAATGATGACGTGTTTCTGAACCAAGCCGCAACCGTCAGGGAGCGGTCCTGAGGGTGCCTTAGCGTGTCCCCTCCCTCACGGTCGGGGCTCGGAAGAATGCTCTCTGGCTGAGACAGTGCACTGGGTCTGCCCGATCCCCCCGCTCCTACCGTAAGTACCCCAGCGACATCAACCGCTCACGCAACGCATCGCTGATCGCCACACTGTCGCTCTCCGCCCGCCGTCGTGCAGCAACACCTGCGGTCCAGCAGTCCACGCGAGCAATCGCACGCTCAAGCCGATCGAACCGCTGATCGGAAAGATCGCACCGCTCGAACGGGTCCGCCAGAAGATCGTAGTACTCAGTCGCACCCCGCGAACTCACGATCGCCTTGCCGCCTGACGCGTCGTACAGCGCGCGCATCACCGGGACGGACTCCGTCGCGGCGAAGGACGTGTCCACCTCCCGCAACTCCGCGAAAATGCGGTCCGCGCCGGTGTCAATGCCCGCCGCAAATGAGATGTCCAGCTCTTCGTATACCAGCCCCGCGACCTCGGTGAGCGCGAACGCCTCGGACCGCACGCCGCGTACCGACGCACCGGGGTACTTGACCAACAGCGGAACCCGGATCTCCTCGTCGTAGAGCGTGTGGCCATGACCCTTGCTGCCGTGTTCTCCGAAGGCCTCTCCATGGTCGCTCGTAACGATGATCATCGTGTCATCGTACACGCCACGCGACCTCAGCTCATCGAACAGCGTTCCAATCTGCGCGTCGGTGAACGCGATCTCCTGATCGTACCGGGCAATCTCGTCCGCCATCTGCGCCGGGCGCCCATGGTCAGCGACGCGGGCCAACCGCGACGCAAAAGCGCCATGCGCGTGATACGGTGCGTGCGGATCGAGGTAGTTCACAAACAGGAAGAAGGGAGAATCCGTGTCCCGGTCCACCCAGTCGAGCGCGTCTGCGTTCACCTCGGACGCGTTGCGCGACCAGTCCGTCCGCCAGCCTTCCAGCGATCGCTGGTAGCCACGACACAGCCACAACGCCGGTGAGATGCTGCGGATCTTCGCTGCTTCCAGCGTCGGCTTGGCACGATCGTCGAAGTACAGGAAACCCTGCTCGACACCGAACTCACGCGATAGGCACGCGGTGTTGGCCAGCACTGCGCCGGTGCGATAACCCGCGGCCGACAAGATCTCCGCCATAGTCACGTGAGATTCCGCCAGAGGGCGAATCGTCCATCCGTCGCCGTGCGGGATGTTGTGCGCTCCGTGCTCCGTCGGCAGCAAGCCCGTGAACAACGAGGCGTGCGACGGCAGAGTCCACGACGACGACGCGATCGCTCGGTCATAACGGACGGACTCCTTCGCAAACGCGGCCAATCGCGGCGTGGTGTCGACCGGATACCCGTACATGGACATGTGGTCCGCCCGGGCGGTGTCTATCACAATGAGCACGACGCTCGGTGTGGGTCCCGCCGTCGCGAGTCCGCCGGCGAACGTCGGATTGTACGCCTTGTCGATCGGTGCCACGCTGCGACACCACAAAACGCCGGCCGCGCACACCAGCCCGACACCGACCGTGATGCCGCTACCAACCAGGCTCCCGCGCGTTCCGTCCGCAACCAGCCGCGGCAAAACCCACTGTGCAGGCCGGCGCAACAGCAGGTACAACGCGACCCATCCCACGCAGTAACCCGCATTCGCCAGGAGGCTCGTCTTGCTGAACGTCGCAGCCTGATATTGGCTGACGTAGGGTTGCCAGAACGCGCAAAAAGCCGCGGCACAGAATGCCGGCCAACCCAGAACCGACCACGACCGACCGTACAGCAGACGTGGCGGGCGAGAGGCACACAGCAATCCGACCAGCACCGCCGCAACCGCCGGAAAGAGCCCCGTCTCGCGATCAAGATACCCTTCATAGCCCAGCCGCAATCGCTCGACGAACACGGCCGCCAGACCTGCCAGGCACGCGGCGCAGCATGCGGCTCGTATGCCAGCCTGCGCTCCGTCGGCGTCCGCCCACCGGGACCGCCGACCCTGGAACCAGCCGCTCGCCACCCCGAACACCGCGCCCATGAGACCGCCGCAGACCAGGTACGCGGCGAACACGATTCCAGGCAGTGACGCCGGAACTCGGTAGCCCCAGAGAGTCGCGACGATCACATCCGGAATCGCGCAGATTGCCGCCACGAGCATCCCAGACCCCACCCCGTAGCCAATTCGATCAACGCGCGCAACGCACCCATCCATGCTCACAATCCTCCAGGTGGAGATATCGGACACTTTCCCGGACCACCTTTGATGTGCCCGAGGGAGGGACGCGATTTCCGGCTCCCGACCCGACCGAGTCACCGCATGCCGCTGAGGAGTCACGTGCCGTCTAGCGGTTGGCACCCTCCAGCTTCTCCCAGCGGGCATAGAGCGCCTCGACCTGCCTCCTTGCCGATTCCAATTCTTCCCAGCGTTTCTGCGCCTCGATATGGTCCCCGCCCACAGCGGGATCTTCAGTCGCCTTGACACGTTGTTCCACGCGATCTTCCGCTTCCAGGATCGCTGCTTCCATATCCCGAAGTTCCGTTTTTTCACTCGCGGTAAGACCACTGTCAGCAACTATCCCCTTCGATTTCTTCGACTTGCCGCGACCGGGAGCAACTTCCTTCCCGCCGGCGATCCGAGCCTGCGCAGCCTGCCACTGAGCACAATCGGCGTATCGGCCGACACGCCCCGAACCGTCCAGACCCAGTATCTCCGTACAAACGCGATCGAGCATGAACCGATCGTGGGTCACCAGCACGATCGCTCCGGCGAAATCAGTAAGGCTGTCCTCCAGCACATCCAGAGAAGTGATGTCCAGGTCGTTGGTTGGCTCATCCAGTACAAGAACATCCGCCGGCCTCAACATCAAGCGAGCAATCAAAACCCGAGCCTGCTCGCCACCCGAGAGATCCCCCACCAGCAACTCGAGCTGACTCACCGAAAAGAGAAACTGCTTCGCCCAGGCAGTGATGTGAATGCTCCGACCACGAAAGTCCACACTCTCATTATCGCCGGCGAGCGCCCACCGAAGTGTTACGTCCTGCGGAAGTTCTTCGCGATTCTGATCGAACACAACAACCCGTAGATCGTCAGCCAACTCGATCGAACCTTCGTCAGGCGCCAAAACGCCTGTCAGAACGCGAATCAACGTCGTTTTCCCACTCCCATTGGCACCCAGCAGCCCCACCCGCACACCGGGAGACAACATCAGCGAAACATCGTGGAATAGCAGTTTCCCCCCGAGCGTCTTGGACAGCCCCTTGGCGTCCAGCAGCTTCTTCGACTTGCGACCCGTGCTGTCGAAGTCGATACCGGCCACTGTCGTTCGAGCGTTGCGCCGCGATAGATCGCGAAGCTCATCCTTAAGTCGATAAGCGTCCTCGATACGCGACTTCGATTTCGTTCGCTGAGCCTTCGAGTTCGACTTCAGAAACGCGACCTCACGTCTGACAATGTTCGCCAGCGCCACCTGCTGAGCCTGCTGAGCCTCCAGGAAATCCGCCCGCTTCTCCAGATACATGCTGTAACTGCCACTCACACTGAAGTATCCATCCGGGTAGACCGGGTTCAACTCCACTACGCGATTGGTCACATTCTCCAGCAAATACCGATCGTGGCTTACTGCAACAAACGAAAACGACACGCCAAGGAGCATTCTCTCAAGCCACTGAATGCCCTCGAGGTCCAGGTGGTTCGTCGGCTCATCCAATAGGAGCAGATCCGGCTGCTGAATGATCTCTCGCGCCAACGCCAACCGCTTGCGCCAACCTCCAGACAGCTCCTCCACGCGACCACCAGGACTCTCGAAACCAAACCTGCTCAGGATAATCGCCACCTGCGTGTCGCGCTCGTACGATTCCATAGGCTCATCAGCCAACGCATCCACCAACACCGACGCAACCGTAGCCCCATCCGGAAACCGATCCTCCTGCGGCAAGAAACCGATTCGCGCCGACCGACGGCGATTCATCTCACCACCGTCGGCCTGCTCCAAGCCAGCCAGTATTCTCAAGAATGTTGTCTTGCCCGCACCATTGGGTCCGAGGAACCCCACCCGCTCATCATCAGCAAAGCTGATAGAAAGATCTTCAAAGAGCGTGCGGGTCCCAAAGTGCTTCGAGACCGCCTGACATGTCACCAGTGTTCCCATCGTTCCCCGTCAATCGGCAAGCCCGCCCACCAGTCGCGGCAACCCCGTAGCGTATCCATACTCGGCCGACACGGATTCTCCGCACGTCCCTGCTGGTGGTCAAGGACCACTCAGCACATGTCGCCGAGGCACAGTGGGTCGTAAATCCGCCTTGAGTCGTTTCCTTCTCATTGCCTTTGCTCCGTGGTCCACCGCGAAATCCCGGTCCAAGAGGCGGACCAGGTCAAGGGGGCGGGTCACCTCGATGTGGGGCGGTGATTCACTCCCCGAGTGGAGGCCTGAACCGCCGAGCTTGATGACCTTCTATCCACGGTCATGCCAGTGCTCAAGTTACAGCGGGCATCCGAACGGTAACGCGCGTGCCTTGGCCGGGTGTGCTCTGCAAGTCGATGTGGGCGTTCATTGCGATTGCGGCGTGGCGGACGATCGACAAACCCAAACCGGTTCCTCGATCGGAACCTGATCGCGCCTGCTCCACTTGGTAGAACCGCTCAAACACGCGCTGCTGCTCCGCCGGTGCAATTCCGCACCCCGTGTCGGCCACCTGAAACACAATCGCTTCGCCGTCTCGCAGAACAGAAAGCTCAATGTGGCCTTTCGGATCGGTGAATCGAATGGCGTTGTCGATGAGGTTGCGCAGAATCATGCGGAGCAGTTCCGGGTTGGCAGCGAATGTGACATCCTCGCCGGAGACTGATGTTTTCCAGTTTAGGTTCTTCGCAGCGAGCGCGTCGGCGAATACTGTGCGGAGTTCTTCCATATGTTCCCTTGCCGAGATCGTCGTCGCATCGAAACGGTCCGCCCGCGATTCCAGCCGGGAGAGGTCGAGCAAGTCGCCGATCGTGGCTTCCATTCGGCCGCTTTGCCGATCGACAACATCGATGAACCGGGAGAGCGCTGCGGCGTCGCTTGACCAATCGACTGAGCGGAGTGTCTCAACGGCCGCGCGGATAGCGGACAGTGGTGTGCGCAGCTCGTGCGATGCGTTCGCGGCCAAATCCGCCTTCACCTGCATTATTCTGGTCAGCTCTGTGACATCAGTCAGGACGAGCGTCCGGCCGGCGCGGGTGCTCGCGCCGGGCGATCGATCGTCACTGGTGACACCGGGCAAGCGAATATCAAACGCGCGCGCGAGAACAGACCGGACTCCCGTACCCGCCACGAGTTGCAGCTCTATCTCCTGAGTGTCCTTTTCGCAGCGACCGCCCGTGTTTCCCGCGGATTGGCCGGACGGTTCATTGACGTCGGACGGAATCTCACGCCTGGTTCGGCGTAGCAGTTCCTGGAGTTCATGGTGCGGGATGCACTGCTCGACCATCCAGCCGAGATAGGAACCGCCCGCTCTGCCCGGAGAGAGTTGCAGCAACTCCATCGCCTCGTTGTTGAGTAGGACGATGCGCCCTTCGGAGTCCGCCACAACAACACCTTCCCGCAATTGCGACACAAGTGAATCGAGCGTGCGATGTTGTCGATCGATCGTATCGAGCTGCGCCGACAACCGTTCGCGCATTTCGTTCAGGGATCGACCCAGGAGGGCCACCTCGTCGCGACCGAAGACCTCTATCCGCGCGGAGAGGTCGCCCCGTGAGATGCTCCAGGCTGATTCGGTGATCCGCCGGATACGGCGGCTCCACAATAACGCAAGCGCCAGTGCCAGCAGGACGGCTGCGAGCACCGAGGTAAGGGCAACGGTCACGATGAGTCGTTGCGCGGGCTGGGCCTGCGCCGCGATGCTCCTCATGGCCATCGAGACCCGAACAACGCCACGCGCGTCGCCGGCCGATCCAACCCGAACTGCGACATACTTCATGTTCTTCGCCACGGTGTGAGACCATCGAATACTCTCGCCGGAACCGGTCGCCAACGCCGCGAGAATCTCCGGGCGGTCAGCGTGTGATTCCATCTTGGCCGGGTCGGCTTCTGAGTCTCCAACAACCGTGCCATCGGTGAGAACAAATGTGACCCGAATACCCTCGAATTCCGTCGAACCCACCTTCGCGGCCAAGGCATGGAGTTCGCCGGCATGAACGCGATCGAATCGATCATGCACGGCCACTTCCAGGGCGGCGGCTTGTGCAAAGAGGTGGCGCGAGAGTTCTTCCTCGTGAAACCGGTCGAACTGCCACATGATGACCCACACGCAGCACGACAGCACCAGCGCCATGAGCGCGGCGTTTACGAGAAAGAGCTTCCAGAAATACCGTCCGAAGCGCGCGGCCATGACGGTCACTCGACATCCAGCGGCATTCGCCAGGCGTAACCGGCGCCGCGAATCGTCTGTATCCACCCTGCGGCTGCCCCCAGCTTCTTGCGAAGGGCGGCCACATGCACGTCGATGGTACGATCCACGACAGCCACGTTCGGACCCAGCGCCGCGTCGATCAACTGATCCCTCGTGCGTAGCCGACCTTCGGCGGACATCAGGACTTTGAGGAGCCGAAACTCCGTGGTTGTCAGCGCGATAGCCACTCCCGCAGCGCTAACGAGGTGGCGTTCGGTGTCCAACGTAACCGGACCGGAGGAGAGAACTTTGGCGTTCGGGCAAATAGGCGTGCCTCGAGCGCG
>JAJDDR010000244.1 GCA_029260255.1 Phycisphaerae bacterium | reverse complement strand
CTGTTCTGCAACGGCGCCGAGACCTGCGACGCGCTGCTCGACTGCCAGGCCGGCACGCCCCCGGCCCTCACTGACGGCGTGATTTGCACCGACGACACCTGCGACGAACTCCTGGACGTCATCGTCCACACGGCCAACAACGCCAACTGCGACGACACCCTGTTCTGCAACGGCGCCGAAACCTGCGATGCGCTGCTCGACTGCCAGGCCGGAACGGCGCCGACCCTCACCGACGCCGTGGCCTGCACCGACGACACCTGCGACGAGCTCCTCGACGTCATCGTCCACACGGTCAACAACGCCAACTGCGACGACACCCTGTTCTGCAACGGCGCCGAGACCTGCGATGCGCTGCTCGACTGCCAGGCCGGCACGCCACCGACCCTCACCGACGCCGTGGCCTGCACCGACGACACCTGCGACGAGCTCCTCGACGTCATCGTCCACACGGTCAACAACGCCAACTGCAACGACACGTTGTTCTGTAACGGCACGGAGACGTGCGACGCGCTCCTCGACTGCCAAGCCGGGACCAACCCGTGCGCCGGGCCCAACCCGAACATCGTCTGCAACGATGTCGCGGACACCTGCGACAATACATGCCTGTTCGACTGCAACTTCAACGCCTTGACCGACACGGCGGACTTCGGCTATTTCCTCAGTTGTTTCGCCACGGTCATCAACCCGGCTAGCCCCTGCGAGTGTGCGGACTACAACGGCAACGGCCTCGGAGACACCGGCGATTTCGGTGGTCTGCTCGGGTGCTTCGGTCGGGTGTGCCCTTGCTCGGGAGCCGGCCCGATGCCCGAACCGGCACTCGACGTCCAACTCCGTCTGGTAGTCTCTCGTGATTCCGTCGGCGCGGATTTCGCGGCCGTCCTCCCGCAAACCGATCGCACGGTGAGCGTCGGAGACGCTTTCTACGTCCAGGTCTGGGCAACCTTGGGCTCGGTGCCGCTCGACAATCTCGCCTGCGCCGCGGCGGACCTTAACTTCCATCATCGCACGCTCTTGGCCACAGATGTTCTCCATGCGGACAGCTACACGCTGTTGGACCTGACCACCGTGCATGCGGCACGCGGCGTCGTCCACAACATGGGTGGGTGCGTCGGCCCGGATCAACCCTCTACGCCCGCCAGGGCGCGCTGGGCGAGGATCGCCACGGTTCAGATGATCGCGGCCGCCTCCGGGGAGACGATGCTGCAGCTCAGCCCCGCGAGCAGCCCCTTCACCGGCGTCGGGATCGTCGGCCAGAACGAGAATGTCGATCCGTCGACCGTCTTGTTCGGCGGCGCGAAACTCGAGATACTGCGGTCACGCCCGTTGGCGAACGACTTGCGGCGCTGATTCCGGTCGCCCTCTTTCGGGGCATCGATTCGAGACGAGCGCGTCGGCGGACAGGCGAAGGATTGACCTGACGAATGACGCGCACGACACTCTCGCGAGCTTGGCTCCGCGCAGCGGGATCGCTCGCGATCCTGCTCGTTGCGCCGCCGGCCGCACCGGCGCAGAGCGAACTCTGCAAACTCACCGCCATCGATGCCGCCATCGAAGACCAGTTCGGCTTCAGCCTCGCAATGAGCGGCGAGTACCTCATCGTCGGCGCCCCCCTCGGCGACAAGACCGAATACAGTGACTCCGGCGCGGCCTACGTCTTCGTCCGCGAGGACGCCCGCCGTTGGACGGAGCAGGCCAAACTCACACCCAGCGCCGCTACGAGCGGAGACCGCTTCGGCGGGTGCGTGGACATCAGCGGCCCGTACGCCATCGTCGGCGCAGCCGCCGACGACCACGCAGCGAAGAACTGCGGCGCCGCATACGTCTTCAAGCGATCGGGCAGCACCTGGACCGAACAGGCCAAGCTCACCGCAGGCGACGCCAGCGAGGGAGATCTGTTCGGGTTCGCCGTGGCCATCGACGGCGACTGTGCCGTTGTCGGCGCCTATCGTGACAAGCGCGGCCGTGTCGAGACGGGCTCGGTGTACGTGTTTGAGCGCCGTTCGTCGCGGTGGGTCCAGTCGGTCAAGCTCACCCCGCCCGGGAAGGCCGCCCAAGACTGGTTCGGGCGATCGGTTGCGGTCAGCGGCGACACGATCGTCGTCGCCGCAACGGGAGACGATCGCGCGACCGAGGACGCAGGCGCCGTCTTCATCTACCATCGCGCTGCCGGAGCTTGGTCGCTGCAGGCGGTTCTCACGTCCGACGATGCGCGGGCCAACGATCGTTTCGGACGATCCGTTGCCATTGATGGCGACCGCATCATCGTCGGCGCCTTTTGGCACGATGAACCCGCCGCCGATTCGGGCGCCGCCTACGTGTTCATTCGCGACGGCCAACAGTGGACTCAGCAGGCCAAGCTCACCGCCCTCAACGCGGGCGCGGACGATCTCTTCGGTATCAGCGTCGACATAAACGGAAGTTACGCCGTGGTGGGCGCCATTCATCAGGACGAATCCGCCCCAGACGCCGGCGCCGCCTACTTCTTCAAGAGGGTTGGGCACGAGTGGATTCAGCCGTTCCGAGTGACAGGTAGTGACGCCGGAGCGCACGACTGGTTCGGCTTCTCCGTCGCTATCGATGGCATCTACGCGGCCGCGGGCGCCATCCGCGACGACGACCACGGCTTCGACTCCGGCTCGGTCGACGTGTACTCCGTCGTGACCATCGATCCCTGAGACGTTCGGGGAGAACATCGAGCGTTGCGCCGCGCCGCGCGTTTGAACGGACGGGCGCCGCGCGTACAATCGGGGCGATTCAGACTGAACCTCGACCTTACCGGGAGCGCGACATCATGTACGGACGCATCAAAGAAGAGCTCAGGACCGAACTCCGCGGCATACGCGAGGCAGGTTTGCACAAGGACGAGCGCATCATCGTCTCGCCGCAGGCGGCCGGCATCAGTGTTCGGTTTCCGGAGTCCGCTCCGCCGACGGAGGTGGTCAACTTCTGCGCCAACAACTACCTTGGGCTCTCGTCGCATCCGGAGTTGCTCCAAGCGGCACGCGCCGTCCTGAACGAGCGCGGTTACGGCATGTCCAGCGTACGGTTCATCTGCGGTACGCAGGACATTCACAAGGAACTCGAACGCAAGACCTCCGAGTTTCTGGGTACCGAGGACACCATCCTCTATACGTCGTGCTTTGACGCCAACGGCGGGCTGTTCGAGACGCTCCTGTCGGCGGAGGACGCGGTCATCACCGATCAACTCAATCACGCCTCCATCATCGACGGCATCCGGCTGTGCAAGGCCAAGCGCTTCATCTATGAGCACGCCGATATGGTCAGCCTGGAAGCGAAGCTCAAGGACGCCGCCGGTGCGCGCTACCGTCTGGTTGCGACCGACGGCGCGTTCAGCATGGACGGCGACGTGGCCGATCTCCGCGGCGTGTGCGATCTCGCGGAGCGATACGACGCGCTGGTCATGGTCGACGACTCCCACTGCACCGGCTTCATGGGCAGGACCGGTCGTGGCACGCACGAACACTGCGACGTTATGGGTCGGGTGGACATCATCACCACCACGTTCGGCAAGGCGCTCGGCGGCGCGTCCGGCGGTTGCACGTCGGGTCGGCAGGAGATCATCGATCTGCTGCGTCAGCGTTCGCGCCCCTATCTGTTCTCCAACACGGTCTCGCCGGTCATCGTGGCGGCCACGATTCGAGCCATCGACCTGCTGACCGCGTCCACCGACCTGCGCGACACGCTCGAGGCGAACACCAAGCGGTTTCGCGACGGCATGACGGCCGCGGGGTTCGGCATTCGACCCGGGCAGCATCCGATCGTGCCGATCATGCTGTACAACGCGAAGCTGAGTCAGGACTTCGCCCGCGACCTCTACGGCGAGGGCGTGTACGTGATCGGCTTCTACTTCCCCGTGGTCCCGCGCGGCAAGGCACGCATACGCGTCCAGTTGTCGGCCGGTCACACGACGGAGCAGGTCGACGGGGCGATCGAGGCGTTCGCGCGGATCGGTCGGAAGTACGACATCCTGGGGAAGACCTCCGAGGAGATCGTGGCCCGGTACGGAGAGTGACATGCATTTGGCACTCTACCATGCCGCGACCTGAGTTGCTCGACTCCAGAATGCCGAGAGGGTCGTGGTGCGTACCTTGGTGATTCGGATGTAAACGAACTCGTCTCCCTCGCAGAGTGCCAGCGCCAATTCCCGGGGCATGCCCCACAGCGTGAAACTGCGGCTCATGGGAATGCGCCGGGCCACGCGTTCGACGATCTGCCAATCGTCGTCGTAGACGATGTCGTTCAGCGCGTCGCAGATGGGCTTGGCCATGTTGTCGGCGTCGCAGCGCGGCGGCGACTTGTAGAAATGGGTGATGCTGACGGCGAACTCGGCGTCACCGCATGGTGTGTCGACGCGTGCCCGTGCGGCGGCGGACACCTTTTGCTTCCACTCGCGTAGCGCCTCGGTGCGTGATTGGAAACTGATGGGCGTCCCACGTATCAAGAGATGGATCGGGGCGGTCATGGTTCGAGCCCTCCATTGCTCACGTCGGTCCATTGATCCAACGATAATGGTCTGTGAAGAGTCTGCCGATCCGGGCGGACTTCCGTTTGACGAGACAACGGCCAACCCACCTTCGCGACTCCAGTGAAGATCTCAGAGTGTCAATAACTGACACCCCCTACCAGTGACATGTTTTGACACCCCCTGCCGTAGGACGTGACGCGTCGAACGAGAGACGGTGCCGATCTCCGACGGCACTCGGTCTCCCGGCACGGCCGGGGACCGGGGACCGACCGCGACCGAAGATAAAGCAACGCTGGAAAATGGGTTCGTCTTTTTTTGTGGCGGGAGGTGGAGGCGGGAGATGGGGCGGAGGCGGGGTGAAGGGCGCGGGGCGGTTGTTCGGTGCTCAGAGGGGCTCGGGAGACCGTCGCGACGCCGAAAATGGGGCGGCAGAGCCCCTACGCCGCCGC
>JAJDDR010000243.1 GCA_029260255.1 Phycisphaerae bacterium | reverse complement strand
CGCACGCGGCGCTTCCAGACGGGCTCGCTCCGCTTCGTCCCGTTGAGCGGTGTACGGTCTCCGATGACGGTCAGCAAGTCCCCAACACGGCTGATGCGGGCAGAGACCTGGTCCGAAAGCTCCACGCCGAAACACGACTCGAGTTCGCCGAGCACCTGGATCTTCATGAGACTGTCGATGCCGAGGTCCAACAGGAGGTGTGCGTCGGGTCTGATCTGCCCGGCCGGGCGGTTCGTCAGATCGACGAGTGTGTCGCGCAACCACGCCTCGTTGGCGCTGACGGGACCGCTGGGCGTCTTGGTGTCCGCCCAGCCGGCGGCGGAGCGTCGGTCATCGGCGACGCGGTCGCTCTCGCGGGCGAGTAGTTGCTGGACGACTTGGGCACGCTTGACTTTGAGCGTCGTGGTGCGAGGCAACTCCTCGGTCCAGAAGTGGATGTTGTGGATGCACTGGTGCGAGGGGATGCTCTCGCTGATCGCGGCCACCTTTTCGCGAACCTCCGCCTCGACCGCCGCGCGGTCCGAATCCGCGACCGAGTCAAGATCGAGCACGACGACCGCATCCACGCGATCACCGATACCGTCCGCGTTGGGCATCGCCAGAACGCAGAGCTCCTTCACCCGCGGCAGATTCGCGTAGCAGGCCGCCACTTCGTCGGGATAGACGTTCTTGCCCGCCGCCGTGACGATCACGTCCTTGGCCCGCCCCGACACATACACGAACCCGTCGGCGTCACGCCTGCACAGGTCGCCGGTCCTGAACCAGCCGTCCGGTGAAAGGACTTCGTCGGTCGCTTCCAGGCTCTTGTAGTAGCCGGTCATCACGTTGGGACCGCGCGCGTACAACTCTCCAATGCCGGACGTGTCCTGGTTGCGAATCTCGAGCTCGACCTCGGGCAACGGCAGCCCCACCGAACCGGCCCGCGGTCCGCCTTGTGGGTTGACCGTCAGCACCGGTGCGGTCTCCGTCAAGCCGTAGCCTTCATACACCGGAAAGCCCAATCGCTGAAACCCGTGAAAGAGCGACGGCGGCAGCGCCGAGCCGCCGCACACGAACATCCGCAGCCTGCCACCGAATCTCTTGTGAACCCGGCCGAACAACGACCGCCCGAGTTCCCCGCGACTGCGATCGCTGATCCACCCGAGCAGCGCGAACAGCCTGCGCACGAACCACCCGCCGCGTTCGACCTCGCGCAGGATTCCATCGTGGAACAGCTTGAGCAGCCGCGGCACAACCATCATGACCGTTGTGCCGGTCGCCTGCATCGTCTCGAGAATCTCCGCCGCCGCGAGCTGTTCGACGTACGTCACGGTGGACGCGTTGGCCAACGGAACGAGAAACCCGCCGGTAAACTCGAACACGTGGTGCAACGGCAGCACCGAGAGAAACTGATCGTCGGCATGCACGGACTGGACGTGGACCAGGTTGCGGGCGTTCGAGAGGAAGCTCGAGTGCCGTATCATGACACCTTTCGGCGCGAGCGTCGTGCCGGACGTGAACACGATGGACGCGATCGCGTCGCCGGTCACCGTCGCCGGTTCCGGACCCGGGTCACGACTCGTCCCCGGCGGCGGCACGAACGCGCTGTCCAACGCCACGGTATCCAACCGGTGTCCGTCCTCCGCGACACCGGCCGCACCGCGGATCGCTTCGATCGCGTTGACTCCCACACAGATGAGCTTCACGTCCGCAAATCGCGCCATTCCCACGGCAACGTCGGCTGCCAACTGGCGATCCAAGGGGATTACGGCGAGCCCGCAACGCATCGCGGCAAGGTAGGTCAGCCCCCACTCCGGGCAGTTGTCGCAGTAGATCGCGACGTGGTCACCCTGCTTCAGCCCGTGCTCGGCAAATCGGCGCGAAATCGCGGCCGTCGTCGCCAGGACTTCCTTGTAGGTGTAACGCACCCACCGATCGTCCCGCCGCACTTGCAGAGCGATCCGCGACGGGTAGGTGGTCGCGGCGTTTTCAATGGCATCGAAAATGGACTCGCCGCGCAGCGCCGACAACACCTGCATCGGTGGCGGATCGTCGGGAGACTCTCCCTCCACCGCATAGCCGGCGGCCAACATCGGCGCTTCGAGCTCGGTACCCGACCCGAGCACGAAGTGCCGCACACCCGCGACGTGGCGATGCACGATGTAGTCGCGCCAGTCGATCTGCGCCACATCGAACGGGAACAGCTCGCGATCCTCCGAATGCATCGACTCCAGCACGGCGTGTAGACGATCATCGATGTAGCGGCAATTCAGGTGCGTATACGGCGAGTAGATCTTGACGAAGTAGATCAACTGACCCACCTGCGCCTCCGCCGACGCCAGACGCTTGCGGTAGCGCGGCGCGAATTTCGTCGACTTCAAAATCGCCCGAATCCGTCGTATGCGCTGAAGGCGACCCTCCCAACGCTTGATGAACCGGTCCTTCGTGACGACCTCCATCCTCGATACGCGGATGGGACACCCGTTGTCGTCACGCATCGGGCGTCGCTGAAACGCCTCGGCCACCGAGTCGACGATCTCCGAAATCCTGACCGGCTTGCGCCCGCTGGAAGCGCACTGGAACACCTCGAGCAACGGACCACGCCGCCCCGCCGGCAGGGTCGCGATCATCGCGTTCGCGACGAAATCGACCGGGATGAAATCCAACGCCACAGCATTGTCGGCCGGAAATTCCTGCAGCTTGCCCCGCCCGAAGGCGAGAATAAGCGGATCCGCCATGCGAAGACCGTCGATCCATCCCGGCGCGGGCTCATCATAACTGCCTTCGATAATCGCCGGTCTGAGCAGCACGAGTGGAACATCGCCGCGATCGCGCGCGAGGTACTGCTCCGCCAGCCACTTCGTACAGGTATACGTGTCGTTCCAGCCGTGCCGCTGCGCGTATTCCATGCCGACGTTGATCAACTCGCGCCGAAGCACCGACTTGTTTTCCGTGCAGCGTTCGGTCACTTCCCGCACGAGAGACCGCAGCTCATCGCCCACCGCGTCCAAATCGAACGGCGTTGGTGGTGGTACGTCGCCGTCGCGGCCCGACGCGATGTATGAAGCAACGCTGTGCCCCGGCGGGATCAAAGTCTCCGGTATATCACCCGACTGCACGCCACTCACGTAGGCCGTCGAGACGTGCATATACGGCACGTCACCGCAGTCGCGCGCGAATCGCAAGAGCCGCCGCGGACCTTCGATATTCAACGCCAGTGCCGCGTCAAGACGCTCGTCGAACGTGACCGTCGCCGCGCTGTTCACAACCAGCGTGACCGACTTGGTAAGGTCCTTGTAGTCGCCATCATCGAGCCCGAAGTGATCGAGCGTCAGGTCCCCCTCGACAACAGCGACCTTGTCCCGACACTGCGTCTCGAACCGGGGTCCAAGCGCGGCCCGAAGGCGATCGAACGCGTTGCTGCCAAAAACCTCCCGGCGCACGCGCTGCTCGGCCGACACACCGTCGGCACGCGGCCTGACCAGCAAGTGGATCTTCCCGATGTCCGGAACCGCACGCAGCAGCTTCTCAACAAACACCTTCGCCAAAAAGCCCGTCGCGCCCGTAATCAGGACCCGCTGACCCGCCAGCCGTGCGGCGATACGTTCTTGTTGGACTTCAGTCTGCACGATCACGTCGTTACCGGCTCCGCTCCCACAGGGCTCCCGCGGCTGGACACAAAGAGAAGGAACCCGGCCAGTGCTCCAAAACATCACCCCGGCCGGTTTCGGTGCCTGACGCGGCGCGCACCGCAATCTCACCGGAGCACGCTGCGCGCCGCGTCAAGATATGCTATGATAAGCAATTGCCGGGAAAGTCAAGGTCGCCCCACAACGCGAGGCGCCCGCAGATTCTCCGCCGCCGGCGGTGCCCGAGCCGGAGCGGCGATTGGAGCGAACGGATGTCCGAAGTCGTACAGATCGGCAACGTGAGAATCGGGACCGATCGGCCGTTGGCCGTCATCGCAGGCCCCTGTGTCATCGAGACGCGCGACCATACACTGGCGCTTGCCGATGCCATCGCCTGCATCTGCCGGCGCATCGAAGTCCCGCTGATCTTCAAGGCAAGCTTCGACAAGGCCAACCGATCCAGCGTCAGCAGCTTCCGCGGCCCGGGGATGAGCGATGGGCTCGGGATTCTCGCGGAGGTCGCGAGAGAGGTCGGCGTTCCCGTCCTGTCCGATGTCCACGAGCCGAGCCAGGCGCAACCCGCCGCCGAAGTGCTCGATTGCCTCCAACTCCCGGCATTCCTCTGTCGTCAGACCGACCTGCTCCTCGCGGCCGGGCGGTCGGGCAAACCCGTCAACGCCAAGAAGGGACAGTTCATGGCACCCGAGGAGATGGAGCACGTCGCCGCCAAGATTCGGTCCACGGGAAACGACCAAGTTCTGCTCACCGAGCGCGGCACGTTCTTCGGATACCACCGGCTGGTGAACGACATGACGGCATTGGAACGGATGCGGGCCTACGCGCCGGTCGTCTTCGACGCGACTCACAGCTGTCAACTCCCGGGCGGCGCGGGCGCGCTCAGCGGCGGCTTGCGGCAGTTCGTTCCCACGCTCGCCCGAGCCGCCGTCGGAGCCGGATGCGACGCCCTCTTCCTTGAGGTCCACGACAATCCGGACAAGGCGAAGAGCGACCCCGCCACCGTCTTCCCGCTCGATCAACTCGCCAACCTGCTCGAGTGCTGCCGCCGCATCTCGGAATGTCCTCGATGACGCGGTGGTCGGGTGCGGTCGGTTCAGAAGATATCCGGCATCCACGGGGCGGGTCCGGCGAACACCGTGTTCGCTGCGGCGAGGTCTCGTTCGTCCCCCCGCACATAGCCTGCGACTTGGAGTTCGGCGGGGGAGAGGTGGCCGGCGTACATCGGGGCGAGACCGCGGACGTCGACGCGCAATGTGCCGCGACCGCCGTCGGTGACTCTTCCATCCCGGTCGTCCACATGGAGCACGAATCGCCCGTTGTTGTGCGACAGGACGTCATCTTGAATGTCGAAGTGGATCTCCGCCTTTGCCCCGGCTGGGTAGCCGCGCGCTTCGAGCGCCGTTCGAACGTCGACGATGCGGAGCATCCACTCCATGCGATCGATGATCTCGTGGCGCTGCTCACCGAGTAACATCAGCAGAGGATCGGCGGCCGGTCCCTTCCATGTTATCCGACGGCACATCGAGCGATGGTCGGCGAACAGTGTGAACAGCCGCCGGCCGGCGTCCGCGGTGAGCGCGACGAGGTCGGTGATTTCGAGATCGTAAAAGGGGGTCGATGTCGCTTGCTGGGTAAACACGGTGTAGCCCTCGACGGTCTGCCCACGAAGAACCACATAGCCGTAGGCTGCTCCCTTGTGTGGTTCGAGCACACGCTTCCACACCCAGTCGGTTCTGTCGAGGTGTCCGTTGGTGCGTTCGGCCCGGCGCGCGTAGAGTTCGCGAACTGCATCGTTGTCGGAGGACGTCATCTTGCGAACAGTCAGCGTT
>JAJDDR010000242.1 GCA_029260255.1 Phycisphaerae bacterium | reverse complement strand
GGGCCTTGTAACGCCCTTGAAAGAGGTGACCGTGACGCCGGTGGCGAATGTTGTAGTAGCTCGTGTAACTGCCATTGAGGTGCTGCATGCCGGCGGACAGGTTCGGCTCGGGCGTCTCAACGAACAGGTGATCGTGATTGTTCATTAAGACGAAGGCGTGAAGGCGCCAACTGTACATCTCCACCGTCCGCCTCAGCCAATCCAGCCTTCGTATACGGTCCTTGTCATCCTTGACGATCGGCTTCTGCTCGTTCCCGCGGGACATCACATGGTAGCACGCGTGGGCGAATTCGATCCGCAATGGTCTGGCCATGGGCGCGACTCTAACCGTTTGCCCGCAGCACGTCAAGCTCTAGTGTCTAAATGCGCTCTGACCCCCCCATGTCCCCAGGGGTCTGCCCGCCGACATCCGAGTTCCCGTATCCGGCGAGTTTTTGAGCGGCGTGAATGAACTGCTCGCGGATGAGCGCAAGGTGCTCGACAAGCGGATTCGCCGAATTGACGGGCTGCTCGGTGCAATCCAGGAATCGGCGAAGCAGGGTGCGGCGAAGCCGGAGGCGGCGAAGGCGGAACTCGCGGAAGCCGCCGCGAAGAAAGCGGAGGCGACGAAGGAGAAGAGACAGCGCGGGCGGAAGAAGGCTGGCGAGAAGCCTAGAACGAAGCCAGCCACAACACATTCAACGCGATCGCGAACCCGAACCCGATCGCAGCCCAGATGAGGCATTGCTCTCCTGTCTTGCGGTCGAACTCGTCATCCTTGGCGATGTAGATTACGCCGACGACAAGTCCGGCAAGCGACACCAGGAACGAGAGTATCTTGAGTATCCGACGGTGCCGGGATCTGTCGGACGTCGGCGTGGCCAGCTCTTCTGGAGGCGCAACCGGAATCGCCATGGGTATTCCCATAGCTTCCGACGATGGAGAGATGTGCGTCTTGCAGTGTGGACACTCGACCGTGTAGGACAACTGCTTAACTGTTATGCGAAAACCCCTGTTGCATGATGGGCACTGTCGCCGGATGTTGAATTGCGTAGGCGTCTTAGCGGTCACGGATGTGCCTCATGCGTTCTCATTGTGACCCGTTGAAACACAACTGAAAGGCGCTGAAGTCCAGCAAGTCAATATCACCGTCGTTATCCGAATCAACGTACTGGCACGACCCTTCAACGGGGACAATTGTAATGCCATCGATGTCAAACGGTAAGTCCCAGTGCGCAACCAAGGTTGCGTTGCCGGACACGAGGTCTATCGTGTATAGATCGTCCTGGCTTCCCACGTATCCGAGCAGCATTCGGGAAGCGGGATTCCACATCAAAGTCGTGTCACTGCCAAAGTGGGCAAGCGGCAAGAGGCTGTCGTTGTACTCCGTTAGACTGGCGGATCCCCACCCCTCGTGCAATAGATGGCGTTCGATGTACATAAGGACCTTGCGCCCGTTGCTATTCTCCGAGATCGTCACGAGCCCGCTGTGTGTTTGTGGAGCCGGATCGTCTGGCACGTTGGGGACATCTTCGATGAACACCAGCCCATGTAGGACCGTCTCCGATGGGGCGTACAAGGCAACGTGGAGACCGACCCCGCGCGACGGATCGACCGCAATATAACCGTCATCGTAAGTAGCCCCGTACGCTTTTCCATCGTCCGAGTTGTATGTCATCCCACGGAAAATGGTGTGAAACTCCCCTGGCCCGACGCCCCAAGCGAAGCCTTGTTCGACGTCGATTTGGAACCACAAGTTACTGATTCCGTCGAATCCAAACAGCCGTTCGCCTTCATAGTCCCACACTACGCCGTGGATGAATGGCCACGGGTGCCCCTCAATCTCCGTGGCAGACTCGACTTGGTACGCATCGTCAACCTGGATTCGGTACAGCCTGGGATGTTCAGGGAGCGGAGGAATGTCAACAGCGTAGAAGTAGCTGTTTTCACCATGGCTGATGCTTGCGCCCATCCCGGCAGCGACGGCGAGCGCCGCGACCGCGGGCATGATGCGCGATATGACGCCGTTGGGATTCATGGGCTATCAATCAAAACAAGCAACTCGTTGCCACGGGAGATTCTGGGAGATTCTGGGGCGCTTTTAGTCACTAGTGGGTTTCCTCTCCACTTGTCGGATCTCCCGCCTCTCGGATCTCCCGCCTCAGGGTGCCGCTGGCCGATTCGATTCGGCGAATGGCCGCTGTCACGCCGCCACGGGATGTGTATCCCAGAGTTGCAGCCACCTCGCGACCGTTCGGCGCCCGAAGCGACGACGCGCTGCGACCGCAAGCACCCCGCCGCCCGGCGCCTCCTTCAGCGCGCCTTCGCGCTCACCTCTAGTGTCGCCGGCAACGTACCGGCAATCTCAACTTCCCGATCGCCCGACGCAACGAGAAAACTCTGGTCCCCGCGGGCTCGGTCGTGCAAGGCGTCAATCACGAAAACGCCCGACGCATCCCGCGACACGCGATAACGGTACGTCGCCAGATACGCGCCGGCCACGGTCGACACGCCGTGATCGACGTTTCGCCCGCTGAGCACTTGCCCACGCTCCAGGTTGACCGCCGTAAAATCGCCCACAAATGCCGCGTCTCCTCGCGTACGGATCGTGACACCGATCAGTTCGAGTTCACCGGTGCGACCGCCGCTCACCGCGACGTGCAACTGATAACTCCGCAGATCGCGCAGCGCGCCGTCGATGAACACCGACACATCCACTGCGTCCCCGGGATGCGCGGTCCTCGACCGGGCGCGCAGCGACAGGCTCGTGCTCCCCGCCGTCATCGTCCCGTGCGACGGCATCGGAGAAGGCGGACACGTGCATGGGGTTTGCCCGGCGAACGCCGCCAGCGCGTGGTTTGCGTCGTGAATGTTGCAGAACCCGTCCGGGGCGCAGTCGCCGAACGGCCCGCCCGCGTCGATATTCAGATCGTCACACCCGTTGGTCCCCGAGAAACACGCAAGCGCGTGATTGCGATCGTGGACGTTGGCAAACCCGTCCGGCGGGCACGCCCCGAACGCACCGCCCATGTCCGCAAACGCCGGCGCCAGCGGAACCACGCCACACGCGCCCGTTTCGCACGAGCACCACGAGCACGCGTCGTCCCGCACCGCGTTCCCGTCCACATCACAACACTCTTCGACGACGGCGCAGCCAAGCTCCGCGACCACACGCACATTATCGATCGCCCCTTCGATGATGTCTCCGCCCGCCCCACCGTCCTGCGCGCCGAACCGCACCCGCACCACGCCGGTCAGACCGATGTGATTCTCCAGCGTGAAGATTTGCGGAGTCCATGCCCCCGCGCTCTGGTCTCCGTCCAGCAACTCCAGGTTCACCCACGTCGCCCCGTCGTCGTCCGACACGTCGACCGCGAACGAGTCCTCGATGTCGTCGCCCAACGTCCCGTTGAAGAACCAACGCACGTAGCGCAACTCCGCGGTTGTTGCCGCCGACAGATCGATCACCGGAGAGACCAGATAGCTGATCCCTCCGTCCACGTCGTCACGACCGGCCGACGTATTCTGCGCGGTGAACACGCAGACGTTGCCGCCGAACGCCGCCCCCGGCTGAGCTTCGCCGCCGTCAATCGTCGTCCCCGTCGGAATCCCGACCACCCAGCGCCCCGTAAACGCCGTGCTGTCCGGACCGAACAGGTTCCACCCGGCGCTCTCGCCGTCCTCGAAATCGTCGGCCAACACCACGCCCGACACGCACGCGTCGCCCGTCTCATCGCAGTACGCCGCGCCGCACACGCTCGCGCTGTTCACGCAGAAGTCGTTCACACATGCATCGCCGGTGCAGAACCGACCGTCGACGCAATCCGCCGCGTCCGCACACGGGCAGTCGTACACCTCGACGTCATCCACCCACCAGCCGGTCACGCCCGTGCATCCGTCCTTGCCGAAATCGAATCGAACCTCGATCGAATCCCCACCGCCCGCGAAACCGGACAGGTTTACGATTGACGTGCCCCACTGCCCGCCCGCGCCGCTCCAGGCGTGCAGGCCGCCCAGCGGACCGGTGCTGCCGCTCTGAATGGTGTCCATCATCGTGAGGTTGTACCCGTTGAACGTGAACGCATCCGGACCGACGGCCTGCCAGGCGCCGCCGTTGACCCGAACGCTGATGTTGCCCCCGTCCCACGCCTTCTCCGTCTCCAGATAATGTGTGAACGCCAGCGTCGGCCGACCCACGATCGTCGGCAGCGCGACCACCGGGCTGATCAGCGAGTGCGTCGCCGACTCGTTATTCGCCCCGCAGTCGCCAAAGTTCGGATCGTCGCAGAACCACGCCGTACCGGCGCGGGTGTAGGGCAAACCGCCGACCTGCGTCCAGTCGTACGGCGTCGGCGGCGCGCTGTTCGACAGACTCCAACCGTTGACGCCCCCCTCGAAATCGTCGGAGTAGATCACCGTCCGACCGGCACAATGCGGCGGCACGGCCGAACTCAGCACGTCGACGCCCGCCCCGCACGCACCTGCCGTGTTCATCTCCACGGCCAGCAACGCCTCATCGACCTGCGCAGCGTCCGCGATCGTGAACATATCGAGCGACGGCAGCCCCGTCCGCGGGTCGTTCGGAAAGTTGCCGACCAGATCGGCCGCGGCCTGATTGAACGCCGGGTACGCGTCCTCGAAATCCGACGCCACCGTCAGGTACACGCTCAGCGCCCGATACCAGACCGCGCCGGCTTTGATCGGACCGATCCCCGTCACGGTGTGACCATTAAAACTCTTGCCGTCGACCAGCATCGCGAACGCGTGGTTTGGGATGCCGCTACCGCTGTGGACGCCGCCGCTGTCTCCGCCGGGACAGGTCTGCAGCGCGCTGTTCGCGAAGTCGGGGTCACCCTCGCACGGCGGCGACCACATGTCGCGAATCGCGCCGCCGAAAGCCGTGGCGTCCTCCCCCACCAGCCACCGCACGCCGTCGACGTAGTCCGGTTCCAGACTGCACCCGGTCCGCACGTTGTTGGGCGTGTCCAAACCCGGTCCCGTCGCATGTGCCGGCCAGGGAGTACCGCCGGGAGCGCCCGCGAACGCCGCGTCCCCGTTGAACAGATCAACCATCTCGCCGAACACGTCGGAGAACGACTCGTTCAACTGCCCGGATTGATTCTGGTAGATCAGGTCGGCCGTGTGCTCCGTCACGCCGTGGGTCAGTTCGTGCCCGACCACGTCGTCGGTGACGGTTCCGTCGCAAAACACCATCTGCTGGAGCGACGTACTCCAGAACGCGTTCGGGCACCCCGGCGCCGTCGAGTGCGCCGTCGCCACCATCGAAAGCCCTGCGCCGTCGATGCCGTCTCGACCGAACGCCCGGAAGTAATAGTCGTACGTGTCGCCGTAGTAGTCGTACGCCGCGTCGACGTCGAAGTCGCCCGACGCCCCGTCGCCCTCCTGCCGAACCAGCGTTCCGGGCAGCGCGCTACCGCCCTCGCCGTCATGGACCGAACGAAACTTCGCCGTGTGCAGCGTCGACCACCGATCCAGAATCTCACCCTTGAGCGCGTCCACGAAAAACGCCTCCGAAACGCCCGCCGCCAGATCCTCCAGAACAACGTGATACGCCAGGCGCACGCCCGTCGGCGGATCGCCGTACCAGCCCGGGTCCACGATGACGAGTTCGGCGCGCGTGACCTCCGGCTTGCCACGCTCGAGTTCCGCCCTCGCCGCCCGCGCCGCGTCCACCGCGGTGAGTTTCGGTTTCACGTTGAACCCGGTCGGAATCAAGTAAAAATCACCGTTGGCCGCCAGCACATCGCCCTGAGCATTCTGATGCACCTTGAGCACGCCCGAAAACACCGGAACGCTCGCGTGAACCTGCGCATAAGTCGTGTGGGAGTGCCCGAGGCTGTCACTTTCCGTGCGCAAGTGCCGCAGTTGTGTCACTCTGTTCGTCACGCCGAACAGGTGCCCGTGGGCGTCCAGAAAGCGCTCCGGGCGCGGCGCCAGAGCGTTTCCGCCGCTCGAGACAACGAACGACGCCAACCCTGTCGTGCGCGAACGAACGACCTTCAGCCCCCCGGCTGCATCCGGAGCGGCAGCCGGCGCGACGGCCGACGCACACGGCGCGAGGCAGACCACGGCGGACAAGACAACAACACGGCGATTGTGACGGTACATGAACAGGCTCCTTGGCGGTAAATCCGAATACACGCCGTCAGTCTACCTGAAATCGCCCGCCGAAATACAGCCCGGGGCGCGTCACGCCGCGTGGCGGAGCCCGCCGCGGCCCAAAAGGGCGGATCGATGCCGCCCAACGCGACAGCCCGGTCCTGCCGATTACCCCATCCGACGAATGGGTGAGTGGACTGGATCATGGAGCGGATGCTTTGAAAGGGCTATACTCCGCGGATCATGATTCGGGCTCACGAGTTGCACAAATCCTTCGGTACGATCCTCGCCGTCGACGGCGTGTCGTTCGAAATCCGTGCTGGAGAAACATTCGGCCTGCTCGGACCGAACGGGGCCGGCAAGACGACTACGATCCACATGCTCGTCGGCTTGCTGCGGCCGGATGCCGGACGGGTCGAGATCGATGGTGAGCCCGATCCCACGCGGGCAGCGGTGCGGCGAAATATCGGGATCGCGCCCCAAGCTCTGTCGCTCTATGACGAACTGACCGGCGGCGAGAATCTGGCGCTGTTCGGGGGGCTCTACGGGTTCCGCGGGCGCGTGCTGCGCGACCATGTCGAACGGGCACTCGAATTCGCCGGCCTCGCCGACCGCGGAAAACACCGCGTGAAGACCTATTCCGGCGGGATGAAACGCCGGCTGAACCTGGCCACGGCATTGATGCACGATCCGCCCGTGCTGCTGTGCGACGAGCCCACGGTGGGCGTTGACCCTCAGTCGCGAAACCGAATCTTCGAGAGCATCGAACGCTTGCGCGCTGAGGGGCGGACGATTCTCTACACCACGCACTACATGGAAGAGGCCCAACGGCTGTGCGACCGGGTGGCGATCATGGACCACGGGCGGGTGCTCGCGCTCGATACGATCGAGAACCTGATCGCCGCACACGGCGGTAAGTCGGTCGTGACCGCGGAGTTGGAGCAACCGCCGGCCGATCCTTCACTCGTTGGGGGCATACTCGAGGGCACCTCGCTGCGCATCGACACGGCGCAGCCCCTGGAGGAGGTCGGGCGGCTCGCCGCGGCGGGTGTCAAGTTCGCGACGCTGCACGTCGATCGACCCGACCTGGAGACGGTGTTCCTCGAGTTGACCGGCAGGAGGCTGCGGGACTGATGCGGAGCATTCTGAGCTTGGCGATAAAGGACATCCGGCTGCTCTCGCGTGACCGGATGGCGTTGTTCTTCATCATCGCATTTCCAGTGATCATGGGCGTGTTCTTCGGCATGATCGGGATGGGGTTCAGCTCCGGATCGCCATCGAGTGGGATACCCGTCGGCATCGTCGATCTGGACGATTCGGACAACTCCCGCCGCCTTGTCGAGCGCCTGTCTGCGAACGAAGCGATCGAGGTCCGTCTGGCCGACCTGGAGGAGGCGCGACGGTTGGTCCTGAAGGGGAACCTGGTCGCGTACATAGAGATACCTGCGGGCTGGGGCGCGACCGCCGGGTTGTTCTGGACGGAGAGCCTGCCGCTGAAGCTCGGGGCCGACCCGTCGCGCGGTGCGGAGGCGGGCATGGTCGGCGGCTACATGATGCAGGCGTCGGGCGAGCTTCTGCAAGACCGTTTCGCCGATGCCGCCGGGATGCGCGACGAGGCGCGACGTTTCACGGAGGGCGTGCAATCGGATGAATCGATGGCACCGACAGAGCGTGTCATCGTCGCGGCACTTATGGGCGCGGTCGATATGTTTCTCGGTTCGCTGGAGCAATTCAATCAAGAGATGGACTCCCAGGCGGGCGGCTCTGAACCGTCCGGCAAAGGTCCGCGGATGGAACTGGTGAAGATCGAGCGCGTGGACGTGACCGTTCCGCCAAACTTGCACGACGAACTGGTGGCGAAGCTGCGATCTCCGTACGACATCAGCTTTCCCGCGGCAATCATGTGGGGAGTGATGGGGACGGTCGCCGGCTTCGCGATCTCGCTGGTGCGTGAACGCACGGGGGGGACAATGCTGCGTTTGCACGTCGCGCCGATCACGCGCACCCACGTCCTGGCCGGCAAGGCATTGGCCTGTTTCCTGTCGGTGGCCGGCGTAATCACGTTCATGATGATCCTGGGCAAGATACTGGGCATTCAACTGGCCCGACCGGGTCTGCTCGCGCCCGCAGTGTTTTGCATCGCCGTCTGCTTCGTAGGGCTGATGATGCTCATGTCCGTCATCGGCAAGACGGAGTCCGCCGTGGGCGGGGCCGGCTGGGCGATCATCGTAGTGATGTGCATGTTCGGCGGAGGCATGATGCCGTTGGCGTTCATGCCGCGCTTCATGCAAACCATGAGCCACTTCAGTCCGGTCAAATGGGGGATCCTGGCGCTGGAAGGCGCGGTCTGGCGGGGATTCACGACAACAGAGATGCTGCAGCCCTGTGGGGTTCTACTGGGCATCGGCGTCGCGGCGTTTGCGAGTGGGGCGGTAATCTTCTCGCGGCAGGAGGCCTGAGTGGCACCCAATGGGGTCACCCGTTCCTTCACACGCTTTCTCCGTGCTTTCTGGTCATGCCCCGCACAGAAAAGACACCCGTCGGCACAATCTGCCACCATATCGTCCACCGTGGCCCTTGTAGGCCTCCCAAGCCGGACAACGCGAACAGCTAAACTCCTCGCCCTCGAATCAACCCCCGACGTCCCCCAATCAAACCGACACTCACCGCTTGCAATTCTGGCTGACCTTGGGGTACGATGGTCCCCGGTGTAGATCGCGTAATCCTGTCCCGGCCCATATAGTCCTGCTGGCGGCGAGCCGCCCGGGATCGGCTGATGGATTCGGCGGCTACTGGTGTATGTGTTCCACCCGTTGCCGCTCGATTGCGCATGTCCTAATTCTGGAGGGCCTCCTTTGAAATCGGTAGAGAAAAGTA
>JAJDDR010000241.1 GCA_029260255.1 Phycisphaerae bacterium | reverse complement strand
CAATGCCGTCCGCCGGAAGATCTCGGCATACCACCGCCACATCCAACTTGGACTGATTGCGCAGGGATTACTTCAGATCCTCTCGGCAACGGAATCGAAGTCGGTGTGGCAATGTTTTGGCTCGTGGATTCGGACGATTCGGCCCTGCCTGGCTCCATCTGAACAGGTTGTAGCCATTGCACTTGAAAACACACTATCAGGTTTTCTCGCAGGTTCCGCCAAAACCTGAATCCTCGTGAAATTCCTGCGCCATCGGATAGACCTATCCAGAAGCGAGGGAACCCGACTTGTCGCGTGACATCAGGCCCGTGAAACGCGGTACTCTCAAGTAACAAGGAGTGAGCCCAAAGAGCTCGAGCTTGAATTCTGGGCAAACACCGGGGATGACGGCGGGAACTCGCGCACGAAAGTCCACAATGTCCCTGCGGATAGCAGGGCACCGAGCGGCACCGCATGACGACTATCGCCGAGGCGTCGAGCGCGTCGAACCGGAAGCCATCTGCCGACAAGGAGTACGGAATATCGGGAAGGCGCCGGCGGGGCGGCTTTGACACCGCTTTCTTCGGAGTCTATACGGGTGAGTTGTGTCCTTCCAAAGAGTAGTGATTTTGCTGGTTCTATCGGGGCTGGCGGGAGGTGCCCGTAGCAACCAGGGTTCCGAACGTCTCGACATCCGACGCGGTGCCGATACGGAAGCGGCTGCTCTGTACCGATTCCCGGATTCGGAGGCCGCACTCCTGGACGAGATTCAGCGGGCGTGCTTTCTGTATTTTTGGCGTGAGGTCGGCACGCCGGCCATGCTGGTCAGGGACCGTTTGAAAGCGCCGGTTTCCAGTGTCGCAGCCGTGGGCTTTCAGCTTTCGTCGCTCCCGATCGGCGTGGAGCGCGGGTGGATCACACGCGATGAAGGCATGGAGCGCGCGGTCCGGGTGCTCACGTCGTTACTGACGCGTACGGACAACCGGCGCGACGGTATCTATCTGCATTTTCCCGATCACAACAGCGGCGGTGCGTCGCGCGCCGGCTACGAGACGGTTGCGAGCACGGTGGATACGGCGCTCTTGATCGCCGGGGCGATTCCGGCCGGCGAATATTTTGGTGGTCCGGTCATGCCGCTGGTCGAGCGACTGGTGGGTGACGCGAACTGGAAGGCGTTCGCGGTCGGCCCCAACGGTTTCATCTCGATGGGCTGGCGGCCGACGACGCCGCGCGGTGTGGCTGGCGATGGAGAATTCCTGTCGCCGCACTGGTATCTAGCCAGCGACGAGGAGCGATTGGTTTATCTGTTGGCGTGCGGCGCTCCCAATGGCGACCACGCCGTTACGCCGCGCAAATACTACGAACTGAAGCGCGTCATCAAGTCGCACGGTAAGATGGCTCCGTTTGTCGTGACGTGGCCTGGGGCGCTGTTCACGCACGTGTTCAGCCATTGCTGGATCGATTACCGCACGCTGGGGCTGGATGATCCTTCGCGGCTCGGCGTTACGGCGCCACGCGTGGATTGGTTCGAGAATTCGCGTCGCGCGGTGCTGACGCATCGAGCCCGTTGTCTGGAATCCGCCGGCCGGTTCAAGACGTTTGGTTCTGATCGATGGGGTCTCAGCGCGTGCGCGGGGCGGGACGGGTACATCGTCCCGCAGATGCAGCCGAACCTGTCGGGCAAAGATGAGTGGTTCGAGGGGACGATCGCGCCGTACGCCGCCGGTTCGGCGATCATGTTCGCGCCGGCTGAAAGCGTCGCGGCACTGCGGGGCTTTCGATCGCTGAAAGACGCGGAGGGTCATGCCCTGGTTTGGCGGGATCCGTCCACGGGCGGATACGGTTTTGCGGACGCCTTCAATCTGGACCAGGGCTTCGTCAGCGACGACTACGTGGGGATCGACCAGGGTCCGATGCTGCTGGCCATCGAGAACGCGCGGACCGGATTGATCTGGCGACTGTTCATGCGAAACGCGATGGTCTGCGACGCCGTGGCGCGCCTGCGCTTGGATCGCTGAATTGACGCGCTACTCTACCACCCAGCGTCATTGTCGGTGCCGTTGCTAACGCGCGACTGGGGAATCAATCATCACATTGCGGATCCGGCGGGTTGACCGGTCCGCCGCTTTCGGCGCATGAGAAGAAGTCGCTGTACTCCTCGATGTTGATCACATAATCGCCGTTGCGATCGGCGCACAGGCAGTAGTCCTCCGTTGGGCTGTCGGAGCGAGCGCAAGATTGCCACAGGGCGAAATCGAGCAGATCGACGCGCTCGTCGCCGTTGATGTCGAAGACCGGATCGTTGCAGTCGCAGGCGTCGCCAATTCCGTCGGCGTCCGCGTCCGATTGCCGTGGGTTTAGAAGCGCCGGACAGTTGTCGTACGCGTCCGCGATTCCGTCGCCGTCGTCATCCACCTGGCCCGGAAGTCTGCGAATGAAGAACAGCGGGTCGATGCTCTCCGCCAACCCGAACATCAGGAAGAGATGATCCACCAATCCCGCGTCGTTCGGCACCCACGCCGGCTGCAACGAGGAAACCCTCGCCAATCCGTATCGGTAGCGCGGGTCGCTGGTTGGAGGTTGGTCAGCCACGAAGTCGAGAATGGTTGCGAGATCGCCCCAGGCTGCGACCGCAGACGGTGAGAAGACGAAGTGATGCGAAAAGATGCGGTCGGCGCTGTAGCCGCCGGGGACGACGCCCGCCGTCAAGCCATAGCGAAACGTCTCACCCAACGCCCCCAGACAATACAACGCGTCAGCCTGATGATGGTTGGCCATGAACGTCTCGAACTGCGGGTTGGTCGCGAAATCGGCGTTGAAAAAATGCTGCTGCTGCACCCAGAACGCAGGGGCGAACGAGGCGGGATTGTCGGTCAGTGTCGGGATGCCCTGGTAGGAGCGCGTCGGCAGATTGCTCGGCTCGAGCCACAGCGGCGCGACGGCCGTCGCCCGCGCGTTGTCCGCTTCACGCAGCGCCAGACTGACCACCAGCATGTATTCGTTCCACGGAACGACGTTGCCAAAAAGCCCGCCGCCGCCCTCAGCCATACCCAGATAGATACGCCCATCGAGGCTGGGGTGGATGGCGGCGTTGAAGTTCGTCGTCGCGGTCAACTCGTCAGCCAAGACGGCGATCGCCGAGCTGTCAGCGAAATGGTTGCTCGCGAACTGGGCACCGGAAACCAGCAACGCCGATCCGATCGGGCTGTACGTCGCGTCCCAGCAGCAGCCGGCGTACAAGCCGGTCTGAATGTTCATGAAGTGAATCCAGTGGCCGTCGGCCGATCGCTGCGGGGTCACGCCGGGCGTGTGACCGGCGTAGGCGGAAAGTATCGCCTCGACGATGAACTCGGCGTTTTCGATCAGCCCCAGTGAATCAGCCACACACAAACCCAAAACCGCGAAACCAGCCGCATCGGGAGTGGCAGGGTGAAACGGCGGGTCCGACGGCGACAGCGTCAGCCCGTCCCGCACCAGCCCGTTGACGTGAACCGCATCGAGAATGTAATTGGTCAGGCGTGCGAGCTGATCCGCGCGAATCTCATCGAGGTCGACGGTGGAACCAGCGAAGTGGATCGGGGCCGGAGGGGGCGCAGCCGGCGCGCGTCGAATCGCCGCGTTCGAAAGCCACCACAGCGCGACCGCCGACGCCGTAACAAGTCGAGTGATCCACGGTCGTCGCAAGCTCGACATCCTCCAGGGCGCGATGACCGTGGTCGCACGCCACATCGGCGTGATCTCCGCCGCTGGTTTTCCCCGGCATCCGACAGAAAACATCTGAGATGCTCGGGGCTTTCCCCGCAGCCCCTTCTCGATACCGATTATACCACCCATGTGCTCGGACCGGTCGCGGATCGCGGGTTCGGCAGCAATCGCCGGCGGGGGAGACCTCCAGAATTGCGCGTAAGTGCTTATGCAGTCTTCCTTTAGCGTCCAGTTGGACGTCGACCGCGTGATCGATGGCGCGGGTCGGAGGATGACACTGTCGTGAAAACGCTTGCGGTGGCGGGGCCGTGCGTCTACACTCGATAATGGAGGAGAGTGCAGGCTATCGGGAGGGATTTGGGGCTCGTTACGTCTCACCCCCCGCAGGCCAATACCTAAGAGGGAGAGAGAATGTTCAACACAGTATCCAGAGATTCAGCCACTCGATGCCTGCTCGGTACCGTCCTTGCGGTAGCGGTCCTTGCGAACGCGGGGTTCGCATCGCCCGCGATCAACAGCGCAGTGATTCAAACGCGCATCTTCAACGATGATCCCGATTCGGACCTGACGTTCGGCGACAATTACCCCGCGTCCATCTTCATCCAGGACGCCGCCCTGGACGGCGACGGTATGGGCGGCGAATTCGCCAACCTGCACAACTGGCGGTTCTCCGAGAACGATTTCACTCCGGCGGCCTTCAACAACGCTGACACGTTCGGCTTCTCGACCGACCTGGTGATCAGCGGCACCGGCAACGGAGAGGCCGGGCTGAACGTTTCCCCATGGTGGTCGCAGGACGTCGACGGAAGATTGAACGTCCGCAGCACGGACGGAGAAATCGCCGCTTTTGGTGGAAGGCTCCCGTTCTTCAGCTTCACCGGCACGTTCGGCATCAACTACGTCAAGGGCGATACCATCAACCTCGGCGTCGATTACAGCCCCAACGGCCTGAGCATGGGCGACCCGGCGACGATTGAGTATCTGGTGAGCTACAACGGAACGGACTACAGCAGCGGCCTTCTCGCTTTCGACGAGGGCAACCCCAACGAACCCTACGGCGTGTGGGGCATGTTGGACGACGCGCGGGTGGGTGGATACCTTCAAGGGTTCATTGACGCCGGCAACGCCAACAATCTCGTGCGCGCCGACTGGAACGGCGTCTCCTACGTCCCCGAGCCGGCCTCGATGGTCTTGCTGCTCGGCGGTGTCGCCCTCCTCGGACGACGCACCAGACGCGGATAGGCGCCCCGCCTGATTCGCTTCGGGATCAAATGATCACGACGCCCGCGGCGCGGCGGATGGCCACGTCGCGGGCGCTACATTTTGGACTCGCTTGCCGACGCGCGCTGCCAGTGGAGGAACGCACATTGAGACGACGCACTGCGGGATTCACGCTGATCGAGCTGCTGGTGGTGGTGTCCATCATCGCGCTGCTCGTGTCAATCCTGCTGCCGTCGTTGAGACGCGCGCGGAATCAGGCGAAGGATGTTGTCTGCCGCTCGAACATGCGCCAGTTCGGCGTGAACATTCACTACTACCTCCAAGACAACAAAGACCGCCTGCCGTACATGCCCGGAACCGACCAGGGATCGGGCGAGCCGAACAGCGCGCCATACCACCAATACTACCAGATTTTTTACAGCCTCCCCTACTTCAAGGGGCTGGACCTCTACCGCTGCCCGCGCGCGGGAAACGCCAAGCGTGTGAATCTCGGGTGGGGCGCCACGCCCCAATTCGATCAGCCCGGATCGACCAATGGATACCGGCAGGGGAACGACGGCATCAGCTACTTCAGGGTCCAGTCAGCCAACGACGAGTTCCTACGGCTGTGGTCCGCGCGAACTTGGCCTGACATCACACCCACCGGTCCCACCGTGCCGGAACTGTACACCGAGTATTGGTACAACGATTGGAGCGAGGGCGCGTCGGGGGCATCGGGTGAGATTCCCGCCATCAGCGGCAATCTCGTGAGTCACATTCCGTTTCCGGAATTGGCGGTGCTGATGTCCGACGCCGTGCAGTGGAACCCGCGGCATGGGAACGAGAGCAGTCATTTCCTGTTCCTGGACGGACACGTCGACCCGATTTCGGCGGATCAATACCTGGACCCCCAAGGAATGAGCAACGACAGCCCGGGGTACGCTTCGTCGGATCGCGACGGATTCGGAAACAGGCCCTATTGGGTCTGGGGATTGGGGAGGAATATTCGAGGCTACTAGATCGAACGCCTCAGAGATTGGCTCTACTGCGATGAAAACAAAACGTGAGATTCCAGTTCTGATTCTGATGACGGCCTGTTGCCTCGGCGTCGCGGCGACAACGCGCGCCGAACAGAACGTCCTCTTCAATGGAAGCATGGAATCGGGTCCCGGAGCGTTCAGCGAGGATCCCCGAATCCCAGCCGACTGGGTCCGATTCGGTGCCGTTGTGGAACGCTCCGGCGAAGCCAACCTGGTCCCCGACGGACCGGGGCACGCCCTCAAGGCGTTCGCCAGCGAACCGCAGGAAGGCGCATTCCAGGAGTTCGCCATCAGCCCGGGCGACTCCGTAATCATCAGCGCCTCGCTGTACACGCGGACCCAGGATCGGATCAGCGGTGACGCCCGCGCCGGCATCGTTCTCGAATTCTACAACACGACCGGAAACCTGGTCGGCCCTTCAAACGTCAATTTCGCGATGGACGCGTCGTCACCGGCGGACACGTGGATCGAAGCCGTCGTCGGACCGACGACGGCGCCCGCGGGCGCGGTGACTGTCCGCATGACCTGCGTCTGGTTGTGGAACGGCAGCGCCCAGGGATCAGCCTACTGGGACGACTGCTCCTTGACCGTCAACGACGGCCCCAACGAATTGCTGAACGCCGATTTCGAACAGGCCGGCCTCGGTGACATAAGCCCCTTCGGCATCGACGAATGGACCGGATTCAACGACCAACGGAAGTCGGATGACTTCGCCTATCACGGCCAGTTCAGCGCTCGGCTGGGTATGCTGAACTCGTTCTCCGGCCTGTTTCAAGACATCGGCGTGCTCGACGCCGGCGAACGAATCCTGATTAAGGCGCGCGTGTTCAATGCGTCAAGCGACCCGCTGACTGCCGACGCACGCGCCGGGCTGAAGCTCGAGTTCTCCGATCCCACGGGTTCGGGGCTTCCGCCGCCGGTCGAGAATCTGCCGATCGGGCAAGAGGGTGAGCAGGACGTCTGGACACCGGTCGAGGTCGCCACCGAAGGGCTAATCGAGCCCGAGGGCGCCAACCTCGCCGAGATAGTGATGATCTTCGTGGGGGACACGGAAAGCGGCGGCGCGGTGTACTTCGAATCAGCAATCGCAGAAGTCTCAGGTCAACCGGGCGTCAACCAGTTGCAGAATCCCAGCTTCGAGATGGGGCCGGGCGGTTTCAACGGGTTGACCCACTGGCAGGAGTTCGGGTCGGGCGGCGCGACCGCTCAAAAAAGCGTGTTCGAAGTGCCAACCGATGACGGGATCGCCGTATTGAAGGCCACCGGACCGGCGGTCACAGGCGTCTCTCAGCTCATCGACGTCGTTCCCGGCGACACCCTCTCCGCCTCAGCCCTGCTCCGTCTACGATCCACCAATCCTCTGGTGGGTCCCGCCGTGGCGGGGATCAAGGTGGAATGGTCCGGCGGGAGCATTCCCGACGACGTCGACATCACCGCCGGCCCCAGCGACAACACCATCACGGCTGCAAGCCCGACGGACGAGTGGATCGAGTTGTTCATCGATTTCGAGATTCCGCCCGGCGCGCAAGCCCGGGTCCAATTCACCAATCTGGTCGCCCGGGGTTCCGCCGAGAGCGGCGTCGCCTACTTCGATGCTTGCGAAGCCGTCGTGCTCAACCGCTTCGACGGCGCCGACTGGGACGGCGACGACGACCAGGACCTCATCGACTTCGGCGGGTTCCAAGCATGTTTTCACGGCAGCGGCGCCACGCCGTTGGAATGGAACTGCACGGTGTTCGATGTGAACGACGACCAGACAATCGATCTGGACGACTTCAGCGTTCTCTGGCCGGCCCCGTGACATCGCCCGGGCCTTCGGACGAGTGGGTGTTGACTTCCTCTCGTTTGGACGCCGCGGCGATAACAAGTCGCTCGCGCGACAACTGGTGTGCCCACGCACGACCTGCGCTCAACGTCAGTCCGCGATTACTTCGAACTGGGATTCGACGCCTTCCGCGGCATTCCTGGCGACCCAGACTTTGAATACGCCCGGTTCGACGACGTACTCCATGTCGTGATCGTAGAATCCAAGATGCTTGGGCGTCAGCAAGAATGACACGGTCTTCGCCTCGCCAGACGCGAGCGCTACGCGTTCAAAACCTCGGAGCTGCCTGACAGGCCTGGTCACGCTGGCGACGACGTCACGGATGTACAACTGAACGACGTCGACCCCAGCCCGATCACCGGTGTTGGTGACCTCGACCGTCACGCGCGTTTCACC
>JAJDDR010000025.1 GCA_029260255.1 Phycisphaerae bacterium | reverse complement strand
CACGAACGGCAACACCAACGGCACACCAACGGGCAACGACAACGGAACCGACGACGCCAACACCAACGACAACACAACCGACGTACCCACAGGCCCCGCCGGCACCGGAGAAGCAGCCGACGACCTCTGGACAACCCCGCCTGGAAGTTCCACGAGCTACTCGTTCCTCGACACGCCGGTACCGGCCGACTTCTTCGGCGAGGGGTCCGACCCGTTCACCGGCACCGTCACCCTGCACGGCGCACCGCTCGACCCCGACAACCTCGGCCCGGCCGACACCATCGTGCGCCGCTTGACCGACTCCTGCCCAACCGAGGTCGGCGACTCGGTCACCGTCGACGTGCAGATCGTCGCGCTCAGCCTGGTCAGCGTCGAGCCCATTACCGTCACGTTCAACGGAGGTCAGAACCCAATCCAGCGGGACGTTGAGGTTTGCCTGTCGGCGCTGCCGCAAGAGATGGGAACCATGACCATCACCCTCGACGAAGAGGACTGCGGCACGTTCGATTCGAACATCCCGGTGACGCCCAAGTTCACATTCAGAGTCCGCGAAACCGGCTCCGGACAGTTCGTCGATTGCGGCGAGCGCAACCAGCTCTGCAGCCGTCTCGATCTGATCGGTGAGGGCAACGGCTGGGTACGCATCGGTGGCGAGGGCGAATACGATCCCGAAGACAATGGCATCATCCGCGTCCGCGCGGGGATCGATATCGACGCCGATTGCGACGGCACCGCGGAAACCACGACCGTCGAACCGTCCAGTTGCTTCCAGGGCGGCATGTCCTGCTCCGGCGGCGGCTTCGAGTGCACGTTCAACGAAGAGGCCGAAGGCCGGCTCGACAGCGGCGCCGGAGGCCAGCACGAGTCGTTCATCAACTCCGAGAACGACACAGACGCCGACGGCTGGCCCAACGACTGCGACAACTGCCCCGACGACGCGCCGGCCGACCAGACCGACACAGACGGCGACGGTCACGGCGACATCTGCGACAACTGCCCCGACGACGACAACCCCGACCAGGCCGACCCGGACGGCGACGAACTCGGCGACGTCTGCGACAACTGCCCCGACGTCTTCAATCCCAATCAAGCCGATGGAGATGGCGACGGCACGGGCGACGCCTGCGAGGTTGTCGACCCCTGCGCCGAGACGCTCGGCCTCTGGGTGTCAGCAGGTGGCACCTACGACCGAGTGGGCTGCGATTTGGAGAACGGTCAGGTCGAGATCCAGACCGAGTGTGTCCAACTCGCGCTTGTCGGGTTCGGTCCCAACGGTCCGATCGAGATCGCGCTCGACGGCAACACCGGCACCGGCTCGGGCGTCACCGCCTTCGGCAATGAGGGACACGATCTCACCATGACCATCCAGGACGGGATCATCACCATGGAACTCGTCCTGCCCGGCACGCCCGACCAGTGCTTCGCCACCTTGACTCCGGCACCGTAAGCCGAATTGTGATGCGGGCGTCGACGCAACGGATACCTGCGTCGACGCCCGCTTTCGCTACGCGTGTCAGCCCTGCGCGGACCATTGCCGGATGCGAGCGACTTCGCCCTCATCGATGCCCAGCGACGCCAGGAACTCCTGGTGCGCGTCCGGCTCCATGGTCTCGAACTGAATGTGCCACTTGTGCATGGCCTCATCGGTCAGCCCGGCCGCTCGCATGACGGCAACCCATCGATCTTTGGTCAACATCTCGATCTCCTTTCGTACTTCAGGTTGATTCAGTAACTGCACTATCTGACATTGCTGCTTTCGAAGGTCGTTGATCTCGCGCTCCAACGTCCCCAGTCGCCGTCTCAGGATCCCCGCCGCCATCCGCTCATCGTCGTCGCCGAGGACCTGCGCGATCTCCTTGAGCGGAACGCCCATCCGCCGGTACAGCCGGATCTGCTCCAGCCGATCGACGTCCGCCGGACCATAGAGTCGGTAGCCGCTCGCCGTCCGACCCCGCGGCGAGAGCAGCCCCAACCGGTCGTAGTAGAGCAGCGTGCTCCGCGCCAACCCCGACGCCTTCGCCAGCGTTCCGATCGTCAAGTCGGTCGTATCCAAGGACATCCTCCCGCGCCAACAAGTGGTCTACCCACACCCAGTGTAAACTATGAAGCTTTAGACAGGTCAAGTAGGAAACTGGTCACCGGCGCGGAAACGCCTTGCCGTCGGTGAGCCAGAGGTATGCGAGTCTCGGTCTGATTCCGGCCGGCAGGACGATGCGAACCGTCATCCGCGCGAACGCCCGACCCAACCGGACACCCAACAGCCCCCCCACCAGCTGCAAGCCGGCGTTCGCCGCGATGTACGGCATGCCCCAGGAGAACAGGTGCGGCGCATCGCAATGCCAGACCGAAGCGATCAACCCGCCGACGGCCAGCGGCATGACCAGCACGAGCGCAAGGTACCACGCTCGCCGCCAGTGCGGGCAGACCACGACCGCGAACGTGCCGGTGACGAACGCCGCCACCGCGGAACCCGCCAGGACAAGGCCGATGAAGAGTTGGTCCTCGGGACCCTGATCGCGAACGACCAGCGGACCGATCCCGTACCGGGTAGTGATGGTGGTGGTGTTGATGCGCTGCGTTCTGCCGCCACCGTAGGTGGTCAACTCGTCGAGGGTGCCGTAGCTGATGCCGGCCTCGGCCATCGCGAGTCCCACGAACGCCGCGATAACCGCGACCACCCACAACGCCAAGAGCACCGCAGTAACGCGGCGGAGCCACGCCCGCATGGCCGTCGCACTCTCGTTGGCGGCTTGGTACCGACCGCATTCTGTACACCGCACGATGGGAATGCCCGTACGCGAATCCCGAACCACGGGCAACGTGCGAAGATTGTACGCGCACGCCTCGCAGAAACGATCGAGATCGATACACGCAGTGGGCTCGCCGTCCGCTTTCGACGTGGTCGGCCGACAGTCGGCAACGGAGTCGTGTGGTGTCATCATGTTGCGGCGTCTCGCGTTCGGCCTGCATCAGTCCGATGCCGTCTCCGTAGTGGATTCGCCGAACCGGGTGCGAGTATTCCTGCAATCGGGCGGAAACGCGCCTGCGACGCCACAGCCCGCGGCGAGAAGGGCTCGAGTCTTGGCCCGCGCGCGGTTCAACCGAGAGGCCACGGTCCCCGGTTCGCAGTCGAGACCTTCGTGATAGCGCCGCAGCAGGATCGCCCTGGCGTCCGGGTCGAGTCGATCGAGCGCGTCGTTGACGGCGATCCGATAGATCCAGGTGTCCACGCTCGGCCGGTCGTCCAACCGACGAACGCATTCAAACACGCGCAGATAGGTGGTCTGGGCGAGGTCGAACGCGTCCTCGGGGTTGCCTGCCCTACGCACCAACATCCGATAAACACGAGGTGAGGTCTGATCGCAAAGCCGTCGCTGCGGATCGCGGTCGCCGGCGCGGCGGGCGTGAATCAGCGCGGGGTCGTTCACCGACACCGGCATCTCGCCCGGGGAGCGTCTCCAGTAGCGGGCGCATCCCAAGCGGGGCATGATCGATGGGAATGGCCGGATTCGCGGCCGACGGTGTGGATAGCGTTTGACTTGGGAGGGTGAAATCTCTAATCTCGGTGTCTGGGGTACGGTTGCGGGCTCCGTCTGCGGCACGTATCGCGGACAGCCGGAACTGCGACGAACGATTCGGATTCTCCGAGGATTCGTCTCCGCGAGATCGCACCATTTCGAAACAAGGTAGATAGTAGAATGAAACGCTTCGCCGTCACCTTCGTGTGCTCCTTGGTCGTTGCCCTCGGTGCATGCACGGAGGTCGAGTTTCTCGACTTCCTCGCGAGTCTTCCGCCGGACTTTTTCACGCCACCCGCGTCGGTCCCGCCGCTGGAAGTCGAGGACGCGCAGACCGTCGAGCCCGATGACGTGGTCGGCGAGGATCCGGAGCGACCGACGCCGCTGGCGGCCGCGTCTTTCCTGCTGCGCGTGATCAACAACAGCAGCCAGACGGTCGACGTCACGATCCGCATGATTCTCGGCGGACTCGATATTCGCACGACGTTTCTTCGACTCGAAAGCGGCGGCACGACGGTCGACGTCGGTCCCGATCTGGCGGACACCGTCATTGTCAGCGGGGTTCGTGCAGACGGAACGCCGACACCCGGCGCGACGTTTGAATTCGGCGCGCAGTTCACGGACGACACGACACGCGACTTCTTCTTTTCCGATCCGCCGTCCCCACCCGCGCCGGATCCCATACCCGAGCCCGAACCCGAAC
>JAJDDR010000240.1 GCA_029260255.1 Phycisphaerae bacterium | reverse complement strand
GCGAACGCGCCGCGCAGGTCGGCTTGGGGATAGCGCTCGCCGTCTGCGTCATCGCCGCGTTCATCGCGGCCGAAGGTTGGCCGCGGTGGCCGCTCGCCGCGCGATGGCACTGGCTGCCCGTCTTGACTGCTGCCGCCGCTGTGACGGGCGGCGTCGCCTCACTGGCACCCAAGTCGTTCACCGTGCTCGTTTTGTGCGCGGCAGCAAGCGGTTTGTTGGGCGCATGGACGATACGCTTGCCGGGTGTCGACACCATGGCATGGCGCGCGGGACTCGGTCTGACCATATTTGTCGCGACGACCCTGCTCGGCTGGCTGGCCCGCACGCAACCGAGCGCCACGCTGCCCCTGGACCTCGCCGCGGTCCTCGGCGCGATGGCGACGCTCTTCGTCGCCGTTCACTTCACCAAGATGGCCGTGCTGAGCGGATGCGTGGCGACGCTGCTCGGTGCTGCCGCGGCGGTGGCGCTGTTTGAGCGGCGCGTGGCGTCCGGCGCCGCCGGCGTCGTTGTCGCGGGAACCCTCATCCCCACCTGCGCGCTGATCGGATACAGCTACGACTACGGAAACGTCGGCATACTCGGCTGGTCACTCGTTGTCGCGACCCCGGCCGCGATGTTGGCGGCCTCGATGTTCACCCGCAAATGGGATGCGCGAGCAGCCGCGTGGCTGACGCGGCGCGGCGTGGTGGTCGCTCTGTGTGCCGTGGCGATTGCACTGGCCGACTTCTCGGACAATTCGGACTACTAGTCAGTGTCTCAGCCGGATGGCATTCTTCCGAGCCCCGACCGTGAGGGAGGGGACGCACGGAGCAACGAACTCCCCAACCGCTGCCATGAGCCGCTCGGTGCCGGAGCCCGAACCAACGCGCCTCGATGGGCCGACGGTGCGTCAAAGTGGGCGGTTTGTCTCGTTGGCGCGACGTGCGTACTTACATCTTTCCTGCATGACCATGTTTCGTTGCGGGAGCGCGGTCGGGTTACGCCGTTAGGGTGTCGGCGTCGTAAGGTCTTGCTCTGCGCGCGCGATATTGGTATCCTAAATGAAGCGACGCTGTTATGGGACGGATTGCACCAGTTGGGGTACGTGCCGGTCGGTCCTGGCCGCAGACGCAAGGGATCGTGGTGGACGCGGTTCCGATCGGTTGTTTGAGGTTTGGTCAATAAGTGAATCCCGGCATCCTGCCGCCCCGAAGCGGATGCTCGATGCCGTCTCTAAGCGTTTGGTGATTTGTTTAGTTCTTGGTGGGTGAAAAGCGATGACAGACTTCCGGCGTGCGCCCCGAAGGCGCCTCTCTTCTCTGACTTGGTCCGTGTTGTGTTTTTGTACCGTGCCCGTGGCGCTTCCGCAGGGTGTCCTGGGAACGGATCGGGGCATCGGCGGCGTTGACGCCGGCGTGCTTGTCGATCGCGTGAACGACGCGATGGGCTTGCGCGCCAGTGACGTTGTGACGTTGAAGGTGGACGCCGCTCTGGGCGAGCCCTTTCAGGTGTCACTGTGGATCGGAGGCGCGCTGCGCACGCTGGACCTCTCGCCGCATTCGGTGCGTTCGCCCGATCACTACCAGGTGCTCATGCAGCTTGCCGACGGGACGTACGCCGAGTCTGCGCCCGGACCGGTCCGTACGCTTCGCGGGCGGGTGCTGGGCATGCCCGGCAGCGCGGTGGCGGCATCGCTGATGGATGATGGGCTCTACGCCCGGATCGAACTCGGCGGTGCCGGGGTCTACTGGTTCGAGCCCGTCCGGTCGGGCTTGTGTGTCACGTGCCAGGATGCTTACGTCGTGTATCGCGACGAGGACGTCCTCGACCACGGTCGGACCTGCGCCTCCGATTCGCGCAGGCCGATGGGGCGGTTCCTGCAGGATCCCGTTGCCGAAGCCGGCGGTTGCGGCGGGGCGGTGTGCATCGCCGAGTTGGCTTGCGACGCGGACACCGAGTACTTCAACGCCTACGGCTCGGTTGCGGCGGTGGAAGCGCGCATCAACCTGGTCATCAACGCCGTCAACCAGCAGTACGAATCCCAGGTCGCGATATCGCATCAGATCACCACGATCCTCGTGCGCACGTCGACCGACCCGTACACCTTAACGTCGCCCGAAGGACGCCTGTGCCAGTTCATCACCGAGTGGACCAACAACCAGACCGGGATTCAGCGCGACGTGGCCCACCTGTTCACCGGCGCGAACATCGACGGTGGTGTCATCGGCATCGCGTCGGACATCGGCGGGACGGGAATCTGCGTGAACAGCGGCGGCTGTACGGGCGGCACGTTCGGGACGCACGGCTCGTATTGCCTGTCGCAATCGGACTTCAACGGCGTGTTCGCCTGCGCGACCGACCTGACGACTCACGAGTTGGGTCACCTGTGGGGCGCGTTCCACTGCTCGTGTCCGAGCAACACCATGAACCCCAGCATCACCTGCGCGAACAACTTTTCGGCCGGCTCCATCTCGTCGATTACGAACTACCGCAACACGCGGACCTGTCTGACCGCGTCGGGCACCCCCGTTTGCGGGAACGGGATCATCGAGCCCGGCGAGCAGTGCGAGCCGCCCAACACGCCAACCTGCACCGCGAACTGCCAGCTTGATATCAACGACTTGTGCTCCACCGCCGATCCGATTTCGGACGGGGCGACCGCGTTCACGACGATCGGTGCCGGCACGGACGGGCCTTCGAACGCGGCCTGCCAATTCGACGGCCAGACGTACAACGACATCTGGTACAACTACACGGCCACCTGCACCGGCGACCTGACGGTGAGCCTCTGCGGTTCGGGCTACGACACCGATCTGGTCATCTACAGCGGCTGCGGCTGTCCGGCGTCGAACGGGACCATGCTCGGGTGCAACGACGACGGGTGTCCTGGCGCCGCGCCGGATTCGTGGCGTTCCGAGTTGCCGTCGGTCGATTTCACGCAAATCCCCGTCGTCGCGGGCAGCTGCTACAAGATCCGCGTGGGAGGATGGGACGCCGGCAGTTTGGGTACCGGTACGATCAACATCAGTTGCTCGGGTACGGCCCAGTGTGTGCCGCCCGATTGCAGCGACAACAATCCTTGCACCACGGACGCCTGCAACGCGGGTGTGTGTTCGCACATACCCAACACGCTTCCGTGCAGCGACGGTGACGCCTGCACCCTCGGCGATGCGTGTTCCAGCGGTGTGTGCCAGCCGGGGTCACCCGTAGCGTGCAACGACGGCAACGTCTGCACCAATGACGTGTGTGTCGGCGGCTCGTGCACCTTTGCGCCGGTGAGCGGTCCGTGCAACGACGGAGACCCGTGTACGGTGGGCGAGTTCTGTCAGTCCGGCACATGCACGGGGGGAAGTCCTCCCGACTGCTCGGGCGCCGGCGACGCGTGCAACACGGCGTCGTGTGGCACGGGCGGACCGGCCGGAAACTGCGACGTCTTGACGCCGAGCAACGAGGGTGGACCGTGCAACGGCACACTGGGAGTATGCCAGAACGGTGACTGCATCCTCGATCCCGGCGCGACGCGCGTATACATGGTGCGCCCGGGTCAGCCCGAGACGGCGTCGTTGGCGGTGGGTCCCGGCGAGACGCTGACGCTCGAGGTATTCCTGGAGGAAACCGACCTGCAGCGCCTCGGCGGCTACCAGATGTCGCTGCCCGGGGCGGCCACCGCGAACGGCGCGAGCGGGTCGGTGACATACGTTGACACCGCAGGCAGTGGTGGCTCCGTGTTGATCGACACCGGGCGTTCGGATTGGGTCTACTTCGGTGAGCCGTCGGCGCCGATTCCGTTCTACAGCGAGAGCGGGCTGCCCGTCGGATTCGCGTTCCTTGCCTCGTTGCCGCTCGGTGAGGGACCGACGGTGACGTCCCCGGTGTATCTGGGTGAGTTCCAGTTCCAGGTTTCGCCCGACGCATGCGGCTCGTTCACGCTCGCGTTTCTGCCGGACGGCGCGCAGCCGAACGGAGGAAGCGCGTTGATCGACGAGACCGGCCTCGGGCAGGTGGCCGCCTACTACGCGCCCCTTGATATCGTGATCGGCCCGGGCAATGACGACTGCGCCGACGCCACACCACTTCTGGGCAACAGCCTGTCGATTCCGTTCGATACTCAGTGTTCGTTCCAGGACGGCGCGCTGCACGCCTGCGGCGCGATTGATTCGGACGTGTGGTACGCCTACACCTCGACGTGCGCCGGGCAACTCACGGTGAGTACCGAGACGGGCTGCGCGATGGACACGGCAATCGCCATCTATCGAGACGGTGCCGCATGCACGCCGACAAACGTGGACCTCGTTGCGTGTGCAAACACCGTCGGCGTCTGTGAAGCGATCACCACGCCGGTGTTCCTGGGTGACGAACTCCTGGTCCGCGTCGGCAGCATCGCCGGTGCCCAGGGCGCCGGCACGCTGACCGTGACGTGCGTACCCGACGCTGAGGTGACACGGGTATTCATGGTGCGCGCCGGTGAAGAGCAGAGCGCGCCGGTGATGGCGCCCACGCTGCTGTCGATGGCACCGGGCGAGGTCGTCCCGATCGAGTTGTGGGTCGACAACACCGACGGAGCCCGATTGGGCGGCTATCAGATGGCCATCCCCGGCGCGGCTGCGCCGGACGGGGCGTCGGGAACAGTGACATACGTTGACACTTTGTTGGGTCCGGGGCTGGGTGGAACGGTGCTCATCGACGTGACCCGCCCGGAGTGGGTCTACGCCGCCGATCAGCCGATCCCGGTGTACAGTGAGACAGGCCTGCCGGCCGGATTCGCGATGATCGCGACGCTGCCGCTCGGCGAGGGACCGCTCGTCCCGGGGCTGGGATATCTTGGTGAGTTCGCGTTCGAGGCGTCGACCGACGCCTGCGGCGATTTCACGTTGAACTTCCTGCCGAACGGCGCGCAGCCCAACGGCGGCAGTGGTCTGATCGACCACACCGGGCTTCTGCCGATTGCGGCGACGTATCAGCCGCTGGATGTCGTTGTTGGTCCGCTCAACGAGGTGTGTGCCGACGCGACGCCGGCGACGGGCTTCTTCACGGCCGACTTCAACACGCTCTGTGCCGTGCAGGATGGCGTGAATCACGCGTGCGGGGCCATCGACGCGGACATCTGGTACGAGTACACCGCGAGTTGCACCGGCGACCTGACGGTCGACACGCTGAGCAACTGCGCCATCGATACGGCCATCGCGGTGTACAACCCCGGCGCGGGTTGCACGCCTTCCAACGCGAATCTCGCCGCGTGCGCGGATACTCCCGCCGCGTGTGAGTCGGTGGTCTTGCCGGTGACACTCGGTGACACTGTGCTCGTCCGCGTCGGAAGTATCGCCGGCGCGCAAGGCCCGGGCACGGTGACGATCAAGTGTGGTCCCCCGTGCGTGACCGGAAACGACTGCGGAGACCTCGACACGAACGGGATCGTTGACGATCTTTGCATGTTCTACTCGTGTGAATCCAGCACTTGCCTGGCAGCGCCGCGCATCTTCGCCGACGCCGGCGGACCGTTCGGCGACTGTCCGCCGGACAGCTTCGCCAATATTCACGACCGCAACCACGTTCTGCTCTGCTTCGAGGGCAACTCGCCCTGTGACACCATCAATCACGACGTGGGCGGTCAGTTCGGCGAGTGCGCCCCGGACGGGTTCTGCAACATCCACGACGCGAACCATACGCTGTCGGCCTTCTCCGGTGGCAATCCTTGTGTCTGCCCAGCTAACGCCGGCCCGATGCCTGAGCACGGACCGCAGGTGGTGGCCTCGGCGACACTCTCGGCGAATGCCGACCGCCGCGCCACACGCGCCGGCGGAGAGGTTCTCGTGCGCGTGTTCGCCAACGAAGCGCTTGGGGACCTTCAGAGCTACCAATTGGATGTCAGCGTCAGCGGCGGCCGTCGCGGCAGCCTGGAGCTGATCGACATCACCATCGAAGATCGCACCGACTACGTCTACGCGGGTTTGACGGGTGGGTTCGACGCGTTCAACGTGACCACCGGGCAGATGCTCAACGGTCTCGGGCTCGAAGGCGCCGCGACGGGATCGCACGCGTACCTGGCGACGTACCGCTATCGCGCTTCCTCGGATGCGCGTGGATCGTTTGTTGTGGACGCGCGTGCCGATCGGGAAACGTACCTGGTCGCGACGGGCAACGGAAAGATCGAAGTGACCGGAACGACGCCCGCCATCGTTGTGGTGACGCCACAGCCGGCGTCCGAGGTGCGCTAGCTGCGATTGCGATGCGGCCGATCGGCTCGGTCGCGGGCCGACCATCGGGGTTTGTGGGGCAATGCGGTCGGAGCGCGCTGACGGTCTTCGCGCGTCGTCCCCAAAGTATGGCGTTAGAGAAAAGCGTACCATCCGCACGAGGAGGGAATCAGCGCATGTGTTGGTTGAAGCGTGTTCGATCGTTGTTTGTGTCTCTGTTGATGTTTGCGACGCCCGCGCTCGGTGCGCCGCGGCTGTTCATGACCGCACCGGGCGGCGAAGCGGCTGTTGCGGCCAGCGTCAGCAACACCGTGTACGTCCTCCCCGGAGCGGCGCTGACGCTCGAAGTGTGGATCGACAACACCAGCCCGCAGCAGTTGGGCGCCTACCAGATAGCATTGCCGGCTTCCGCGTCACCTCTGCTGGCCGCCGGAACGGTGACCTACGTCGACACCGCTCCGCCGCCCGGTGGATCGGTGTTCATCGACACCGCAGATGTGGACTGGGCCTTTGCCGGCATTGCCGGCACGTCGGTGTTCTTTAGTGAAACCGGGCTGCCCGTGGGCTTCGCGTTTCTCGCGCTCGCCCCGAGTGGTGTTGGTGTGGTGATACCGGGGTTGGCCTACCTCGGCGAGTTCCAGTTTGAAGCTTCGGTCGATGCATCGGGCACGTTCACGCTCGACTTCCTGCCGTCCCTCGCGCCGCCAAACGGCGGCACGGCCCTGACCGACGAGACCGGTTTGGGCGCCGTGTTTTCGGTATTCCAGACACTCATCATCAAAATCGGTTCGCCCCCGGTCAACGATGAATGCGCGGGCAAGTCCGAGCTTCTCGCCGGTGACACGCCGTTCGACACGAATTCGGCGAGCACCAGCGTGCCCAACGCCGGTTTCGGCGGGGCGGGCAATCTGGTCTGCGACGACGCGGGCGACGACACGATCGAGGCCGACCTGTGGTACAATCACACGACCGTCTGCGGCGGTCCGGTGACGGTCGAGACGTGTTCGCAGGCAGTTTTCGATACGCGTATCGAAGTCTACGAAGGGTGCGGAGTATGTCCCCCGTCGATCTTGTCAGCCTGTAATGATGACGCCGCGGGTTGCATCGGCGGTACGTCGTCGGTGTCGTTTAACGCGATCGACGGCGCGTGCTACACGGTCCGCGTGGGTGGTGTCGACGAGTTCGCGTTCGGGACCGGTGTGTTGAGCGTGTCGACCGACACCGGCCGTTGCGCGATCGACGGTGTGTGCTACGGTCCGGGGGCGCTCAACCCGATGAACGATTGCGAGGCGTGCGATCCGCTGGTTTCGATCGGCGCATGGACGCCGCGAGCGTTGGGTTCACTGTGCGGGGACCCGGCCGACAGCGATTGTGACCATGCTGACACCTGCGACGCCGCGGGAACGTGTAAGGCCAACCTCGAGCCGCCGCTCGCCCCGTGCGGCAGCGCGGTGGATACGGACTGCGACCACGCGGACACGTGCGACGGGCTCGGTATTTGCCTGGAGAACCTAGAGCCGCCGAGCACCGCCTGTGGAGATCCAACGGACACCGATTGCGATCATGCGGACTCCTGCAACGGCGTCGGTGTGTGTCTCGACAACCTCGAAACAAACGCCAGCGCTTGCAGCGACGGGCTCTTCTGTACCCAGCTTGAATTCTGCACCGCCGGTGTCTGCGGAGGAGGAACGACGATCGATTGCGGCGACGGGATTGCCTGCACGACAGACACGTGTGACGAGATCAACCAGTGTCAGAGCGTGCTCGACGCGGGCTTCTGCCTGATTGGCGGGGCGTGTACGCCCGCCGGGACGGTGAATCCGGCAAACGCCTGCGAGGCGTGCGATCCGCTGGTCGCGGCGAACATCTGGTCCCCCGCGACGGCCGGAGTGCCTTGCGGTGACACTTTCGACACGAACTGCGACAATCCGGACGCCTGCGACGGCTTCGGCGCCTGCGCGCCCAATCCCGAGCCGAACGGCACGCCGTGCCCCAACGGCGTTTTCTGCGACGGCGATGAGACCTGCCAGTCCGGCGTTTGTGTCGACGGCGCTGACCCCTGCGTGGACCTGGCGCACTGCGACGAGATCGCCGGCGCTTGCCTGGACTGCCTCGATGCGAATGACTGCGGCGACGTCGCGCCGGCGGACGGGATCGTGGACGATCGCTGCTTCTGGTACGCCTGCGACGCCGGCGCATGCGACGCGGTCGCGCGCGTCTTCGCGGACGTCGGCGGTCCGTTCGGCCTATGCCCGCCAGACGGGTTCGCCAACGTCCACGACCGCAACCAAGTCCTCGCCTGCTTCGCTCAGACCAGTAGCTGCGACGCGATCAACGCGGATATCGGTGGTCAGTTCGACGACTGTGCAGCGGACGGCTTCTGCAACGTCCACGACGTCAATCACGTGCTGAGAACGTTCGAAGGAACGACACCGTGCTTTTGCCCGCTGGACGGGGGCGCCCCGGCGCCGTTCTATCCCTCGCGTGTCGTGGGGCGAGCGCATCTGACCGCTCGTTCCGACGCACGCTTGGTTGGCGCGGGCGACCTGGTCACGGTGCGCGTGTTCGTCGACACGCCGCTGGCCGACCTTCAAAGCTATCAACTCGACGTCGGAGTTAGCGGCGGGCGGCGCGGATCGCTCGATCTGGTCGACGTCGCCATTGACGATGTCAGGGATTACGTGTTCGCCGGAACCGCCGCCGGGTTCAGGGCGTTCAACGTCGCTACGTCGCAGATGTTGAGTGGTCTGGAGAGCGAGGGCGTTGCCACATTCGCGAACGCCTATTTGGCAACGTATCGCTTCCGTGCATCGGGCGACGCATGGGGTGCGTTCGTGGTTGACGTCCGTCGTGATGGGCAGACCTATCTCATCGCGTCGTCGCAAGGGGAGATTCGCGTGGCGCAAACGACGCCTGCGGTGATCGTCGTGGCGCCCGGTGCAGCGCGCGATTTGCGGTGAATCTGTCTGTCGAAGCGCCGGCGCGCGAAGACGATCGTGTGACGCCGGTGCCGGCCGATCCACAGTAGCGGAACATTAGCGAATGGAGTCCTGAGATGTGCACAAGGGAAAAAGGCGTGTTTTCGTGGGTGGTGTGGTGCTCGTGCGCCGGTGTCGTGGGGTCGTTCGGGGCACGTGCCGACGCTGCGGCTCGATTGTTCCTGACCCGCCCGGGTCAGGAAACGCAAGTACCGGTCGCCGGAGCGCATACGATCTTCATGGACCCGGGAACGACAGTCTTGCTCGAGACATGGGTCGACGACACGAGTCCACAGATACTCGGCAGCTATCAGGTCGCCATTCCCGGATCCGCGGCGCTCGCGGCTGGTACCGGCACGCTGAGCTACATCGACAGGCCGACGGGTCCCGGCGTCCAGGGTGACTCCGTCGCGGTGGACACGAGCCGCCTCGAGTGGGTGTACGCCTCGGAACCGGCGCCGCAGGTATTCCTCAGCGAGACGGGGCTGCCTTCGGGGTTCGCGTTTCTGGCATTCA
>JAJDDR010000239.1 GCA_029260255.1 Phycisphaerae bacterium | reverse complement strand
CTGGAATCGCCCCTGCCACAACGCGAGCTTCTTCGAATCAGTCGAACGAGCCATGCCGGACCTCCTGGCCATCAAACCCCGTCAATCAACACCCGAGCCAGGATAGCCGTTCCGTCAAGAATGGTTCTGATGGGCGCTTACCATCAACAGGTTGTCCCGGCTTGCCAGGCGATATCTTGGAGCGGTACGGGGGTAGAAGTCCAATGAATGGTCCGCCTCGCCCGGAAAACACGCGTAAGCACGGTCAACGGCGTCGATGGACGGTGGCCTGCCAAGGAGAATCTCCGGGTGCGCGCAGATGTACGCGATTCCGTGGCGATCGAGCATGCGCTCGGCATCATACGAAGGAGCGTAAGTCACTTAGTGCCACCTTCGGGAAAGTCCCCTGCCAGCCTCTTAGCGATGTTGCCCAGCTTGGCTTCCGTACGTTCTATCGCCTTGAGGAGCTTGGCGTTGTGCTCCTGCAGCTTGGATGCGGCCTCCAGGATGTCCACCACCTTGCGGTAATCATGACGTTGCAGGTTTGCTTGTGCATCGCGGGTGAGCTGGCGAATCCTTCGTTCGTTCGCCGCGACGGCTTTGTCGAGGCGCTCTATCCGAACGTCTATCTTGAGTTCTCTAAAGCGAGCGGCAAGTTCCCGGGCCATCTTGCGCTTCGCTTCCGGCGGCATTTTCTTCGCGTTGCTGCGGAGCTCCTCGATCCGGGATACGTGCCCCTTCCTGACGAGATGAGCCTTGGCCCTGAGCCTCGCCATGCGTTCAGTGAGCCAGCCCTCGGCCGGAAGCATGCGCTTGAGCTGCAGCATGACATCGTCCGCGCCTTCAGGCTGGTCAAACAGCGATGAGGCCTTCTTCCGCAGGTGCCGGAACCCACGCCCAAGGAAGTCAGACACTCTTCGGTCGTCGTGGAGGTCGCTCATGTCGTGGCGGACGTCGGCGAGTTCGCGCGACGCCTGCGGGAAGTGGCCGAGAGCCCCCTTCCGATGGATCAGGAATGCCAGGATGCCCACGGTGAGTGTGGCGCCGGCGATGGATTGCATGATTTCAGGCCGGACAGGCCAGTCGATGCCCAGGATCCACCCGATCAGGATGCAGGCGCCCAGCGCGATGCCTGCGCCGGCCCAGTTGCCGCCTACATGGCGGATCGACTGATGAATCACACCGGCCAGGACGATGATCGCAAACCCCCCGGCCACAGGTCCTAGGTTGCGGATCGACATCCCGTTGGCCTGCTCCCACCAGACCAGACCTGCTGAAAGCGCCGCCCCGAGCGCCGCCGACACCGCGGCAGCTGGTCGTTGCATGCCAAGGCGTTTGCCTACTGCTGCGTAGATCAATGCAGTGAAGAAGGCGAAAGCCAGAACGAAGTCCGGCAGGAAGGTGTCGAGCCACTCGCCGAGGGCAAAGTACTCGAGCACGTTTGCGTAGGACATGAAGCGCGTTGAGGCGAGCTAGTATTTATAGATTACGGTTTTGCGGGCAGGACCAGCCCCCCGGGTTGGAGGCTGGTCCTTCCAGCCGGAGGAAAAGAAAATGAAAGAATGTCCAATGTGTCGGGAAATGATACCGCAAACCTTGTTCGCCGGTGACGTGTGTGAAGCCTGTGCGGATCGATACGATGTTTACGGTGTCTATTTCTGCCTGGGGTGAAGCGCTTCAAGCACTTCGGAGTCATCCTGCCGGGATCTTCGGTTTGAAATCGAAGGCGTGCTTCACGCCGGGTCTGGAGTTCATGCCCCGCCGATCGTCGACGACGTGTGGACGCACGCTCGTCAAAGCCGTCGGATGAGCCTCGGATCACCCCCTCTGTCAATCCGAGGCCTGTTGCGAGACATCGAAGTTGAGCAGGATCGTGTTGTAGATCGTGGAGGCGAGGCCATCGGGGATATCGAGGACGATCTCGCGGGTCCGGCCGTACCGTCCTTTGGATTCGACCCGCGTGCGGAGGAACGAATACATGTCCAGTTCGGTCACGAGATCGCCGAAAGCGCGACCGGTGAGCGGCCTGAGCGACGCTCGTGTGCAAAACGCCCTGTAGGCATCGTAGGCCTCGCCGGAACCGACGAGGTCCGCCCGCTTGGTGCGTACGCCTTCGATGATCCCGGCCAGAGCGGCTTGCAGCTGCACGGGTGCCGTTCGGATCATGGTCGTGTACTTGTCCTGCTCGATCTGACGTGCGGCTTCATCAACGGTATCGACCGAGATGCTGCAGCCTGCCTTCTCAGCCAGGTGGGCGCTTCGTGCCAGCAAGGCCACGGCCTTGCGGGCATCTCCATGTTCGCGACTGGCCAGCGCCGCGATCTTCTCCACAACGCCGTTTTCAACGGCTTGAGGCCGCAGAGCCTTGCGAACCCGGATCTGCAGGATCCGCTGTAGATCAATGGCATCGTACGGCTTAAACACCAGTTCGTTGAGCTTCAGGAATGACTTCGTGCGTGGATCGAGATGATCCGACCAGTTCAGACGGTTCGAGGCGAAGACCAGAATCAACTTCGCTCGTATCTGCTGTGGCAGCCTGCGCACCAGGAACGCGAGGAACGTATCCCTGTCGCGCCGAACGTTGTCGACTTCGTCGATAAACAGGACCAGATAGCCGCGATACGCTTCCAGGCTCGCCTCGATTCGTCCCATCAGCTCCTCGAGGGAGATCCCTCTCCGGTAGCGCTTGCTGGCGTTGAGCAGGCATGCCAGGTCGTTGAGCGCCCGGAAGCACGGCCGGGCGGTAGTCAGGTCGAGATGCACATAACGCAGAGCGATACCCTCCTTGCGGCACATCTCGGCCAGGAAATTCAAGAAGTAGATCATGGTCAGCGTCTTGCCGGTGCCGCTCTTGCCCCACAGGGCCAGATGGTACGGGTGATCTCGCCTCAGCACCGGCGCGAAATGACAGCTGATCTCGCGCATCTCCCGATCACGAACGTTGGTGTTGAAGATTTCCTCCAGCACGGCGAGCTGCTCGCTGCGGATGAGCTGCTCGTCATCGAGAAACCGCCGGTTCAGGATCACTGCGTGATCCCTCATGTTCCGCATGCTGCCCGCCATCTTGGTGCGGGCGTTGGCTTGTTCCATCCGAAAACCACCTCCATCTGCACGTCTGGATGCACACCTATAAGAATGTTTCGGTTTTGTCGGTGGGAGTGCGTTTCCACTGGAACTTCGCAAACCGGCAAGACGAGACGTGTTCTTCTTCGTTGTCACTCGCCAGTGAATTGCGCTCCCGGTTCTATACAATACCTTTCTATATTGAAGATAATTAGATAGACAATACTCAACAACAACTACACCAGGTTCCACTGGAAATTTACTCCCGCCGAAGCCGCGGGAGCTGCAAGCGCGAAATTCTGCGGGTTCAGCCGCTCTACATCCGTTGACCATGTTTCTGGTGCATGTCCACGCGGTAACTCCGGCCCCTCATCGGATCTCGGGCGGTCTGAGACGAACGAAGGCAGATTGGACATCGCAGGGGCGATTGGCTCCGGAGGTTCGCGCGCACGATCAGTGCGCAGGTTCTGGTTCACCACGTCACGGTGGCACGAAAGAGTTAAATACTCAGGTCCCGTACAGGTGCCCTGAGGTGATACGAATGGGTAGAGGAAGGCCCGCGATCTGCACGGGGTGTGGATCATCCAAGTCAATCAGCAAAGGCGTTCGCAAGACCAAGACGATGGGTCTCCGCCGGCGCCGACGCTGCAAAGAATGCGGTCGTCGCTTCACGCCGAAACATCAGAAGCCGCTTGACAACGCTACGGCGACTTCAGAATCGCCTGACGAAGGACCGCATGCCCGTAGCGAGTAGCCGGTCAGGTCTGGTCGCGCTCGCGTTTCGCCTGGCCGAGAGGGTTGGCCAGTTTGTGGCGAGGGCGCGGCTGTTCTTCTATGAAGTCGCGCTGTCAAAGTACGCATGCCCGCATTGCGGAGGATCGCTGGAGATGGTTGGCGAAAGTCGTTGCCGATGTCGCGTTTGTCGGCGCGACCTCGATCCAACCTTGGTCTTCCAGCGGTGTTCGGCATGCGGTGGTCAACCGAGGCTGCGTGTCCGGCGCTACGAGTGCTCAAAGTGCGGCGCCGAGGTGGTCTCCTCTTTCGTCTTCGACGGTCTCGTGTTCGATGCCGACTACTTCCGGCGGAAGATGGCTGATCACCGCCAGCGGAAACGCGAGCGACGCGAACGCGTGCGCGCCTTGCTGGCGGGAAGCCGATCGGCGGCACTTCTTTCAGATCCGCTGGACCTCGCTGCCGCACCTGGCCTGGCGGAGGCCTTGAACAGCCTGACAGCCGGGTGTGAAGCACCGCCTGGTTGGCAGCCGCGTAGTAGCTTCGATCTGGCGCGCTATCAGAGCCACATTCAAGCCCATGTCGGGGCGAACGCGCTTAGCCTGGATGAGATACCACCTCTGGGTGAAGACGCCCGCTTGGACCGCATATGGCGGTTTATCGCGATCATATACCTGGCCCATGCCGGCTTGGTACAGCTCTGGCAGGAAGGCCAGAGTGTCATGGTGATACAACATGAAGCTGACCGAGAAGGACGCAACGTTTTTGGAGAAACTGAAAGCCCTGACGGAGTCGAAGGACTTGTGGGTTGAGCTGCGGAGCGGGAAGCCAAGCTATATGGTCCTTCGGGGCACATACGGCGACAAGGTCTATCAGGCGTTTCGTATGACCCGCCAGGGCGTCCGCTGGCGGTTCTGGCGTATCTATAATGATATCTACGTTTCAGCGCTTGAGTCGATCCTGTCTATCGAACGCACCTTCGGCACGCAGCTCCGGGAACACGCAATCCGAATCAGCAAGGAACGGTATGCGCTTCGGCGGGAGATCACGCAGAGTGGATTTCAGTCCGCTGACGTACTCGCGAAGCGAACTGAAACCGACGGTCCATACACAGTCAGCGGAAGGCGGCGCGCGGACAGCATGCCGCAGGGCCAACGATGATCGAGTCAACAAAGATCGATATCCGCCACCGGCGGATCACCCAGCTCGAGGATCTCACTGACCTGGTCGCAATCCTGTTCCCCGGCAACCGAAACCAACAGCATGCGGCTGCCCGAATTCTAATAGCCCTCAAGCAGGCTAAACGCATCGTGCCCTCGCTGGGATTCCTGGAACATGAACATGCCCTGTCCCGGCGTACCCTTGAACGAACACGCGCCAAGCTCGGCAGGCTCGGTTTGATCGAACACGTCAGCTGGATGAACAGCCGACACGGCGGCCAACAGGGCTGGAAGCTCTCGAGCCGAATGAGCGGCGCGCTGAAGTCGCTTGCGGAAAGGGTCGACGCGTGGCAGAAGGACGACACACCCGGACGGCAGGAGAAGGATGACTTGCTAAGCCGGCTGCTTCGGCCATGATCGTTGAGCAGCGGGTGTCTGTATGCAGGCAATGTGGATTTGAGCCGGCCGGATCGCCGGACCCCGATCACCCGCACGGACCGACTGTCAGCGAAGAAGTAGGTCCGTTTGCTTGTCGCGTGCCGCCCGCCTAGCGCTATCAAGATTGGCGCGTCATCCGCATTGTGGCAGCACGAAGTCGAACAAAACCTTAGAGGCTGTGTGGGGGGAGTCTGGGGCCCAGGGCTGACTGGCCGGCTTGGCTGCGGATGTGTCGCCAGCCTGCGACTACTGCAGCAACGGTGAAAAGCCAAGAAGATGACGGGGATCGGGCGTGAGCGCGGATGATGGCGAGGATTGCCTTCGCCTCACCTGGTATCACCAAGCCAGCAACTCCGCGATCTGCGCCGCCCGCTTACGGATCGTCCCCATTGAGACACCAAAGAGTGCCTCGAATTCGCCGTTGAGCAGTCCAGGCACGCCGCACGCTTGCCGGTCTCGGTTGGCCACAGCGTAGATGATCCCAGCCGCCCAGCCTCCAGGCCTACCGCCCAGCAGCTTGTTGTCAGCTGTCAGAAAACGCAACGCCTTCAGAACGCGTTTTTGCACCGCTACGTTGGGATGATCGGCGAAAAAGCACTCCAGAAGTTCGCGGCACGCCAGTTCACAATCCTGGTTCGTTACACCCATCATCGGGCTCCCATCGGAGTAGTCTACCCTTCATCGCGGTCGTCTTCCACTGGAGCGCAGGCGGAGATACTGTACGCGATATGGCCGAGCAGGGAGCCTAGCCGAAGGGAATCTCAGAAAGGAAGCGAGGCAGACCAGCCATGCGGAAGAAGAGACCCTGTATCACGACTCTAGACGAAGTACGAATCAAGCGAGAAGGCGAGCATGCTGTAATCGAGTACAACGATTCCACCATCTCTACGGTCCACCTGAAAATCGGAGAGAAGATCCGGGACATGACGGAGCAACAGATCCTCGATCTTCACAACGAGGTTCTGCGCGCTCAACAGAAGCTCGCGGCTGAGCACGTGTACTTCGCCGCGGAGATCCCCGAGGGACACCCGCAGATCAGGTACTTTGAGCCCGGGGATCAGTGGGTTCCTCGAGGCGACGTACTCCGATGCGTAGTAAGTGACGGCGGCGAAGACGGCGAAGCCACCGTGTATATCGATGATCACGAGCTGTCTCTTCGCGAGTTTGGGCGGCTGCTATGTACGCACGCCGGCTGGGGCATGCGCATCACGTTCGTTCCCGAAGATGAGTTGTGCGAGGAGCCGACCACTCACGTTCGGGATGTGCCCGACGAGGATTGATGCAGACCCTGGAACGGGATCGACAAACACGGCGACACGAAGGAGAGCGGACCCTCTGATTCAAGCGGTTGGCCCTCCAGCGCAGGGGTCATCACCGTCGTTGACTGTCAGATCACGCAGCCGCCAGTCAACCTCGGTTGCTCACGGCAACCGGGGCTTTCGACATCATGAACGCGGATCCTCAACGCAACTCGGCGTAGCTGCGGGCGCCTCAATGCTGGTCCGCGCAACACATCTACAACACAGATTCACCGCCAGACGCGCGATTCGCTACAGCAAGTAGAGATACCTGAACCGCTCGGGCGGAACTGCCATGATGCACAGGAATTACTTATGGATCCAACCACCATGCAACTGGTCGGGGTGGGCTCATGTCCCGGTGAAGTTCCTCTGGTACGCGGCAAAATCGGCGAGATCGATGTCGTCGTCGTCGTCAGCGTCAAGACACCGACACTCTGAGGGCAATCCTGGCGGGTCCGGAACTCCAACTGGCCCTGTAATGCAGTTGAAGAAAACAACTAGATCCTCCAGGTCGACACGCCCATCGCCATCGCTGTCGCCGATTTCCAGGCACTCGACGCACAAGTCGACGTCCTCATCGCAAATCGGTCGTTCCGGATCAACGCACGGTGCGATCCCAGACTGGCAATCGAGTTTGGCGTCGCATGTCTCGGCGCCATCACAGAATAGGCCGTCGTCACACAAGGCGTTGTCCGCAGCGTGGACGATCACGTCGTTGTCTTCGTCACAGGTATCCACCGTGCAAGCGACGTTGTCGTTCAACTCGGGAGGTGCGCCGGTCTGGCAGCCGAGCTCGGCATCGCATGTCTCGGCGCCGTCGCAGAACAGGGTGTTGTCGCACAGGCCGTTGTCAGGCGTGTGAACGATCACGTCGTTGTCTTCGTCGCAGGTGTCCACGGTGCAAGCGACGTTGTCGTTCAACTCAAGAGGTGCGCCGGACTGGCAATCGAGTTTGGCATCGCATGTCTCGGCGCCGTCACAGAATAGGCCGTCGTCACACAAGGCGTTGTCAGGCGTGTGAACGATCACGTCGTTGTCTTCGTCGCAGGTGTCCACGGTGCAAGCGACGTTGTCGTTCAACTCGGGAGGTGTGCCGGGCTGGCAGCCGAGATCGGGGTCACAGCTCTCAGTGCCATCACAGTGCAGCCCGTTGTCACAAGTGACCGGAACGTGGAGGCAACCCACACCCGATTCGCAGGAGTCGTTTGTGCAAGCATCGCCATCGTTACAGTCGGCGTCCACGCCACACCCTGCCATGAAGCAGCCATACAAGACGTCATCCGGATGGACCGCGCCTTCACTCCGGATTGCAAAGTTCAGGATTCCTCCAGCAAAATGACTACAAAGCACAGCGGGGCCGGGTGACGCGATTGTCACGTCCAACTCAACGGCACCGATCTTGGCCCACTCCGGCGCTACCCCGAGACCGGCAAAGTTGTTGCCGCCGAAATCGTCCACCAAGCCCGTTGCGTCGTCCACGGAGACATCGTACGGAAGCAGATCCCATTGCGGCGCCAGGACAATCTGGGCAATTGATGTGTCGAAAAACGTCGTGGCGTAGCTCAGATCGAGGACGGCCGTCGTGATGCCGTTTGGACCAGGTGTTTGGCACCACGCTTCCAAGAACACCGTGGCTCCCGGTATCAACTGCGATTGATGGGTGATGACGGCCCCGAGCGACGTGAGGTCCGTGGTTGTCTCCACAGAGGACGGCGCATGCAAAAGGACGAGCGATACGGTGACTCTCGGAGGGTCTCCGAATTGTTCGGTGCCGACAGCCTCGACCGGCAGCGACCAGATACTCGTTGATGCCGCGATACACAGCAAGCGAAGAAGCAGCCTCATCGCATCATCCATCGGAATACCCTTTCCCTTTCCGAACGCGTACGGCCTGCTCCGCATGAGCGCCTGGAGCAGCCGGGTCGCAACAACGTCCACAGTTCGGCGGCTGATTCAACGCCGTGGCGTCGCCACGTCCCGGCCGTCCACCCTGTTGGACCAAAACGCGCGACGCATGTCAACATGACATTCTAGCACGGGCACGGCGCCTCGCATCGCCTCGCTGCCTCATGTTCACCCGGCGCGTGATTATCGGCCGCTGTGGTCGCCGATGGAGCGTCGGCTCCCGTGCCGTGAGGCGCGAGACGCCTGCTCGGTTTCCATCTGCTCCCACTCATCCAGGATGCCCCGCTCGTAGCCCTTCCAGTCAGCGGATGGGGGCTCCAGGCGAAGGCTCTCCAGCAACGAGTCGCTCGGCAGCGGCGGCAGGCTCTCGATCAGGGCCGGTCCGCCACAAATGTCGTCGGGCACGAGGATGCACGCCGGATCGTTGCAGTGCTGCAGCCAACATGTCACCCAAAACGCAAAGTCCTCGGGTCCGACGCAGTCGGACGGGTCGCAGTTCACATAGTTCACCGTGTCGCAGCTTTCGCCACAGGCACCGGTGCCGTACCCCGGATCTTCAGGACAAAGGAGCCAGCAGACGGGCCAGCACGCCAGATCGCCCGGCCCGACATAGCAATCCTCGTCGATGTCGTACATATGCGCGTCACAGAAACCGATTCCCGAGTCGCAGCGGTCGCCGAAATCAACCGGGTCCGCGGGACCCTGTCCCCACACCGAGGTACTGAACGTTGCGGACTCCTGCAACGAGAACCCCAGTGGTTCACCCTGGGTCTGCTCAAGCTCAACTCGGGCAAGGAGGACCCACTCAGGCCAGTTGCCGACGCCGCCGGCGGTCGTGCTACACGCGCCGAGATCGAGGACCCCACCGGTCCCGTCAAACGCGCCGGACTCGAAACCAGACCCGGCGTCAAACGCGGCGCCGTACGCAAAGCCCATTTCGGCGACTACTGGTACGTCGGAGACAAGATCAACGTATGCGCAAGCTATTCCCGGATCGTGCGGCGGTGCCGCATCAACGTCGGGACTGAACTTGGTAACCCAGACCTCCACGAAGACGGGATTCCCACAGCTCAGATCCGTCTCGCAGGATATCGGCGGATCCGTGTCGGCGCAGTCCGGTCGTCCGGGACCGCAACTCAACGAACTGGCCTCCTCCAATACCGCTACATGGAAGGCCGCGTCCGGGCATGAACCTCCCGGATCAAACCGGAAGTCGTCTCGGCCAGGGCACGCATCGCAGGCATCCGGAGCGCCATCATCGTCGGTGTCTGTGGGGTCGATCGTGCCAACGCACTCGCCGTCCGCGCACATATCGCTTGTCGTGCACGCATCGCCGTCGTCACACGGATCGGTGTTGTCGAGGTGCACGCAACCTGTGGCCGGATCGCACGAGTCGTCCGTGCAGATGCTCTGGTCGTCGCAATCCAGCGGTGAACCCCCCGCGCACGCGCCACCTGAGCACGTATCGCTTGTCGTACACGCATCGCCGTCGTCGCACGGATCGGTGTTGTCGAGGTGCACGCAACCTGTCGCCGGATCGCACGAGTCGTCCGTGCAAGCATTGCCGTCGTCGCACACGCCGTTGCTCGCGGTGTGGACGCACTGATCGTTATCTTCGTCGCACGAGTCACTCGTACAGTTGATTCCGTCGTCGCAGTCCGGGGGTGCTCCCGCTTGGCAGCCGAGAGCGGGATCGCAGCTCTCTACACCGTTGCACCACAGCCCGTCGTCACACACAGCCAACAGCTCGACGGAGAAGAGGTAAATGTGGTCTCTGGTTTCGCGCAGCTTGAAGGCGTCGATCATCAGGTCCTCGGGCAGCGACGTGAACGCCCCAAAATCCACGTACCCGCGCGTCGAGCCCGTGCTGGTAAAGGCCGCCTCAATCTCCGCCTCCAGGATGGTGTAGTCGTAGCCGGTGGCGCCCGCGCTGGAAACGAAGATCACCGGATCATCGTCATCGTCGTCATCATCATCGCAGAACTCGATATCACGCACACCGATCAGGATGTCCGCAGCGATCACCGGCGCATCGAACGTGAGAATCAGTTCCTCGTCGCGATCCCCACCGCGACCGGAGATTCCCTGGCTCCCATGACAGGTGTCCGTCTTGACGCCCGCGCCGTTTCGACCGGTCGTGACCGTGCCAGCCTCGCCGGGCGCTTCCGGGTTGGTGGGTTGGTCCGCGTCGATCCGCGACCGAGCCGTGAGCACAAACGGTGTGGGCAAGCCGCCGTCGGCCGTGGGACGAAGGCTGTCCAGGCAGAGCGAACCCTGCGTTTCGTCGTCGAGGATGACCGTCTGCAGATCGCAGAGCGGGGGTGCCGCATTCTGGAGGTCAGACACACCCGAGCTGACATTCGCCACCGCAGGTGGCAGACACACGCCGAGCACACCAAGTAAACCTGCCATACACGCTGTCATGAACTTGCTCCCTTACTCCGAGATCGAGAATGGAAGTCAGCATGCGGCGACGGAAGCCGAAAACCGGATTCCCGACCAACCGCCTGCCAGCAGGATGGCTCTGCGCGGTTCGTTATACCCTTTCTTGCTCGGTTTCCCTTGGTCCCCGTGGACCACAAGCGTCACGCTCCTTCTTGGTGCCGCCATGCTCGATGGTTCGCATGGCCTTCCAGCAACGTTGAAACGAATCGGTCGACAAGTCTCAAGACAAGGATGTAGCACGGGCGCGAGGCCTTGCCTCGCGCCCGTGCGTCGTGTTCAGCCGTCGCGTGGTTAACGCTTGTTTCGGTCGCCTATGGAGCTTCGACTTCGGTGTCG
>JAJDDR010000238.1 GCA_029260255.1 Phycisphaerae bacterium | reverse complement strand
TTGCCGTGCATGCGTGCGGTGTACTGGTCGCTGCGCGGTGACGCCCGGCGATGGGCGCTGCTTGCGGGGAGCTATTTCTTCTACTCCTGGTGGGATTGGCGGTTCACCGGGCTGCTGGTGATCAGCACGGTGGTGGACTTTTCCTGCGGTCGGGCGATGGCGCGTTACGAGGAGGTGGCCGGGCGCAGACGCTACCTCTGGATCAGCCTTCTGACCAATCTCGGCATCCTGGCGACGTTCAAGTACTTGGGGTTCTTCACGGAGTCGGCCTCTGCGCTGCTGGGCGCGTTCGGAGTTCGCCCGGACCTGCCGGCGCTGCACGTCGTCCTGCCGATGGGGATTTCGTTCTACACGTTTCAGACAATGTCGTACTCCATCGATGTGTATCGCGGGGGGCGGGCGGAAAAGAGTCTGCGGGATTTTGCGATCTTCGTGGCGTGCTTTCCACAGTTGGTGGCAGGCCCGATCATGCGGGCGGGGGAACTCCTGCCGCAGATCAAGAAGGAGCAGCGCTTCGCGGATTCGGACATGGCGGTCGGCGTGTACCGCCTGTTTCGCGGGTTGTTCAAGAAGATGGTCCTCGCGGACACGTTGGGGATGTACGTCGACGCGGCGTTCGCCGACCCGGCGGGCTACACGGGCGTGTCGGCGTGGATCGCGCTCTATGCGTACGCCTTCCAGATCTACATGGACTTCTCGGGCTACACGGACATCGCGCTCGGGGTCGGGCGGATGCTGGGTCTGCGTCTGATGGAGAACTTCAATCGCCCGTATCTTGCGGACTCGCCGCGCGACTTCTGGCGTCGCTGGCACATCTCGCTGTCGACGTGGTTGCGTGACTATCTCTACATTCCGCTGGGAGGGTCACGATGTGGCACTTCTCGGTCGGTACGCAACCTCTTCCTCACGATGGCGCTGGGCGGGCTTTGGCACGGTGCGGCGTGGACGTTTGTGGCGTGGGGCGTTTTTCACGGCGTGCTGCTGGGCGTCCAGCGTGCGTGGGAGGCGCTGGGCATCCGCGCCGGCCGCGGGTCGACCTCGCCTTTGGCGCGCGGCGTGAAGGTGATTGCCATGTTCCACCTCACGTGCCTGGGGTGGTTGCTGTTCCGCGCTCCCGACTGGTCGTCGGTTGTGGCGATGTTGAGCGGTCTGGTCGACTTCAGTGGTGACGTACGCGGATTGCGCTATGCGGCGGTGGTGTGCGTCTGCGCCGCGGCACACGCGTTGCCGGCAATGGACGACTGGTCGCGACGGTTCGCGGAATGGCCGTCCTTTTCGCGCGGGGCGTTGGCGGCGATCTGTCTGTGGGGGTGTCTGCTGCTTGCGCCCGAGACGAACGCGTTTATCTACTTCAGGTTCTAGGATGCGAAACGGGACGATGATACGCAGGTTGATCAACTGTCCCAAGAATCGCGATTTTTGCGGGCTGGTGGCGGGCTTCGCGCTGACGTTTGTCGTTGGCGATCGGCTCCTCGACCTGGCGCGACTGCCGCACGTCGAGGAGAGTTCGAACGGCGTTCGATGGAAATGGGAGCTCTATGAGCGGAGTGATCCGCGACCGACGGTGGCGTTCTTGGGCAGCTCCTACGGGATGTTCGCGATCAACCCGTACGCCGTAGATGAACAAGCCGCTGCACTGTGCGGCGAACGGCCGCGGAGCCTGAACCTGTGTGCGTCCGCGGCAAGTGCTTACACGATGTACTTGCTCGCGCGGCGGATGGTCGAGTCCGGCAGGTTGCCGGAGTTGGTTTACATCGAGGTAAGCCCGGAATCCACGGTGGCGGTTGCGCACTCGTGGATGGAGAGTGGGCTGCGTGCTTTGGGGGACGCGCGCGACATTCCCGTGGCGGCGGCGGTGAATCGCAGACTGTTGGGCGAGGCGTTTTGCGCGACGCTGTTCGCGAGTTACCGACAGTGGAAGGACTGCCGCCTGGTTGCCAAGCTCGTGCTGCGCGGCGCGCCGCTCCGGCCGGTGTCCAAGTTTCGCCCGGACGACAACGGCTGGGTCGAGTGGGTCGGCAAGCGGCAGCCCGCCCGGGACCGTTTCGCGATTCAGCCGAATGGCGTGGATTTTGCCACGTTTGCCGGTTGCAACCCAAACGGAGATGCGCTGGAGAATGCGGTGCGGCTCTTGCGAGGGGCGGGGGTGACCGTGCGTTTCGTGGAGATGCCGCGACACTCGAACACGCCGCCCGCGTATCACCCGCAGAAGAACGGTGTGTACCGCGCGTTCATCGACCGAGCCGCCGACGAGTTGAATGTCCCGCTGGTGCGCCCGGCTGACGACGTGGTCGCCGACGGTGATTTCTTCGACCATGGGCACGTGAACGCTACGGGTTCCGAGAAGGTCTCTCGCTGGCTGGCGCGCGACGTCGCGGAGACCATGGTCGCGCTCGAGCACGCACGGTCCCCGACTCGGATCGCGGCATCGACGGGGAACAACACATAGGAGGTCCGGAGCCCGTTCCGCGCGTCACGAATCCGTGGAGGCGGCGGGGGTGCCGTCTCTTGCCGTGTCCGGGTCAAGTGCGGTCGAGAGGGTGCTGACCAGTTCGTCCAGCGCGAAGGGTTTGGCGAGTCGCGCGAAGACGTTCTTGCTGAGCGACTCGGGAATCTCGGCGGCGGCGTACCCGGTCGCGAACACGACGCACAGGTCCGGGGACAGCGTAACGAGATCTTCCGCGAGCAGAACACCGGACCCGTCCGGCAGGTTGATGTCGATCAGTGCCAGCGCGATCTTGCCACCGGCTTCGTCGAACTTCTGGATGGCGTCGTTGATGCTGTCTGCGCTGACCACGGTGTAGCCCCATTTCTCCAGCGCGGTGGTGCACATCTGGATGATCAGCGGCTCATCGTCGACCACGAGTATCGTGCCACGCCCCGGCTTGGCCGGCGCGACGTAGGTCGGCGGCTCGATCGGCTCGGGGGTTCCCTCGCCGATCGGCAGATGCACGTGAAACGTGGTTCCCACTCCGAGCTGGCTGTCGACGCGGATGAACCCTCCGGCGTTCTTGA
>JAJDDR010000237.1 GCA_029260255.1 Phycisphaerae bacterium | reverse complement strand
TTCTCCCGCCCGGGGGGCCCCCCCCCGCGCCGGGTGTCCCCCCCCGCCGGGGCGGCCGGGGGGGCTCCCCCCCCGCGGCTCGGGAGGAACTCACGGTCGCACGATCTGTGGAACACGGCAGTTCAGTGGGTTATCGCCGGGCTTTGCCGACGCGGCGAACCGGCGTGCGTTGTGCCCGCTGCGCTTCGTGCGCGCGCTTGAACGGGAGGAAACCGGAGAAGAGGTCGCCGAAAGTGTCGGGCACTCCGAAGTCTCCTTCAGGGCGATTGACGAAGGACGGTCTCGCGTCGCCGCCGGGCTGTGTGTCATCGGTGAGACCGCCGACGAAGTTCGGGTTGTTCTGCCGGCTGCTTCCGGCCGCCTCGGTTCCGGAACTGGGTGACAGGACGCCCGTTCCGGTGTTGTTCTTGGATGAGAACGAGACCTCGGTGTCGGACTTGGATTCGTCGGAATAGAACTTGAACTCACGATCGAACAGGGCCTGGTTGATCCACAGGCTGAGGATGTTGTCCTGATTGGCGTATTCGCCCGGGCGCACTTCCTTCGATCGTCCGGTGAGTTTGGCGAGGGCTTCGACGAGACCGGATCGGGTCAGCGAGATCTTGAAATGCGCGGTGGACGGCTCGACGGCCATCTGCCAGCCTTCGGTGCCGCGCTTTGCGAGGGTGGCGACGGTGGAGTCGACCACGACGTCGCTGCGCAGCTCCCCTTCGGCCGAGCCGCCGCGGATGACGCCGTAGCCCAGACCGAGACGGACGGTCTGCTCGGTCTCGCTCTTGTAGAAATCGTCAATGCTGGCCGTCGTCATCTTGCTAATCTTCACGACGGTGTCTGCACCGAATCTGAGTATGCAGTAAGAGCGAAACCCGGTCTTGATCTGAGTGCCCGCGGGAAGGTGATCGTCGCGTGTCACATCGGTCCATCCGACGCTTTCCTTGGCGTCGGCATCGGTGGTGGCCCGTTGCACCTTCCCCTGAACCTCGATCACGACGGCTTCGAGCGTCTGCCGGGTCTCGGGCTGTGCGTTCGCGTCCTCCTGAGCGTGGAGGCGCGCGGCGGGCAGAGTGAGCGCGGCGATCCCGATCGACAGGAGGAACCAACGAGTTGCGTGATTGTGAGCTGCAGTGGTCATGGTAATGCCCCCGAAACGTGTTAGGCGGTTGAATCCGCTACTCAACATCCTCGGGCGAGTTGATCTCCCGCTCGGTGGATTCGTACATGCCGTGCGCGGCCATGAAGTCGTCTCCCCGGGCGAGCGCCGCCATCACCTCGCCGCCGGTCGGAATCTGGTATTCCAGACCGTAGGGCATGATCCCCTGACGAACGACGTCCTTGAGGGCGTATCGTTCGCACCCGATGCCGGTCCAGCCGGCGAGCCGGGAGTTCAGACCGCTCGGGATCGTGCATGCCCTGAGGATCATATACGCCAAAAGGCCGCGGTCCACTGTGCGGTCCGATGAATGGTCCCACTCCTGCCGCACGATGCCGCGGGATTTCAGAGCGTCAACGCGGGCTTCGAATGAACCGGCGGTGTCTTCGCCGTCTGCGACCAGCAACGCGGCGCGGCAGAGTTGGCCGTAGCTCACCGCAGGTTGCTGTGCGACGACGTGGACGAATTCTGCGTCCGCGAGGCTGTTGTGGTCCTGCGGGGGCGCGTAGGTGAGGTGCTGGCTGCACCCGGTGAGTGCCAACGCCGTAACCGAAACCGTTGTGAGTGCGTTTCGCTTGTTCATGGTTAGAAATTCCAGGTAAAGCCAACCAGCAGGTACGTTCGCGTCGTTTGGTCGGGGAAGGCGTCGCCGGGGAAGAATACCCCGTAGCGGGTCGTCGCCGAGAAGTCCGACGTAATATCCCAGTTCGCGTAGTAGTCCATCTCCCAGCCGAGGTAGCCCGACGGGTTCGTCGCCAGCGGATCGGAGACCCCCGCGTGGGTGCGGTGTTTGTTGTATAGGAACCAGTTGGTCCCGACCTCGAAGCGGTCGAGCGTCTCGTGATCCGGGAAGGGGACAAAGGACGCGCCGGCCCGCCAGATGTGGACGTTGCTCAGGGTCGGAGCGAAGGACAAACCGGTGTCGCGGTAGCCCATTCCGATGAAACCGGTGTCCTTGAAGCCTCTGGCGTTGCCGCCGATCGTGCTGGTGGGGCTCACCCTGCGATCGGGGTCGCCACTGGCAAACATATACTCCAGGCTTGCGCGTGGTTTTTTCTTGCCGCCGAAGAGGTACTCGAACTGGATGTCCCATGCCCATGCGGCGATGTTGTTTTTTCGCTGAAAGGCGCCGGTGCTGTAGCTGGCGCCGGTCTCGGCGACGAATTCGGTGGAGTACCGCAGGTTCGGGATCAGCTCGCCGGTTGATCCGAGTCCTGCGTAGAACGAATCGTAGTCGAACCGCTGCCGCAGCGTGGGGATGTAGACGTCGCTGATGTGATCGCGCTGCCAGAGCACATAGGCGAAGGGCTCGTGACGCTCGAAGCCCTGATAGCGGGTCTCGATTCCGGCGAACGTCCGGCGGGTGCGTTCGGGATTGCGCGACAGGTCGAAATCCTGGGCGCTGCCGATGGTCTTGCCCAGCAGACCGGTGAACTGGAAGTCGGCGACGTTGGCCCGCAACCAGATCTGATCGAGCGGTGTCGAAAGGGCGTAGCCGGTTCCGAACTCGGTGAGGTCCCTGCCTAACTTGAGCTTGACGTTGTAGCCGATCCGTTCGCCTTGATAGGCGAGCTTGGCCTTGGCGAGGTCGAACTTGTAGAACCCGCGTTCGAGGTTCATGCCTTCGACGTCATCCTCGTCGTCGAATTGGTCTCCGCGGTTGAAGTCGATGAAACTCAGCCGAGCACGCGCGTAGATCTCGTGCGCGCCACGCTCGAAGCCGAGGCGTGTCCAGACACGCAAATCATGGCGGCGAAACGTTCTGGAGCTGTTCGCGCCGTCGTCGTAGAGGAAAAAGAAGAGGCTGTAGAACCCGCCGTAGTCGGCCTGGAAGGTGTCGGTCAGAGGGGCCAGTTCCTCGCGCTCGGCGCGAATGAGCTCCTCGATCGCTCGCTGTCTGTTCAAGAACGCGTCGGGTTCCGCACGTTGGGCCAATGCCGGGACCACACCACTCAGAACGAGTGTGGTGGCCAGCCAGCGTTTCAGCGCAGGATGTTGTGTGTACACTTTGATCTGTCCTCGCTCAAAATCGGCGACCGCCGCAGCACCACGCCCGGTGCGGCGATACCCGTAAAGCAAATGCGCCCGCGTATCATGGGTGCGTGCGGCGTGAAGATCAAGCAAATGGTCCGCAAAAACCGAGTGCGAACGCGGATAACGCCGGGGGCTGGTAAACGCGGTAAGATTTGCCGATGCGGCGTGGTGGACGGAGTGGCGAGATGCGTGTGGCGGAATGTGGTCCACGGGTAGCACGCGCCGACTCGAACGCGGTGTCGCCCGATAGTGGTGTGCGGCGCGGCGAGCGCAAAAAATGGGCCCCGTACCTCTCGGGGAAGAGATACGGGGCCTTCAAAAGGGGACACGACAGCTTCCATTAGATTCATAGGATTCGACCCCCCGCAAATCAAACCCGACCGACGAACTTTAGAAAAAAAACGCAAAAATATGACAGCAACCGCGATAGCTGGTTGGTCTGGATTCAAGGAGTCGTGTGTGACTGTATTTTTCTTCGTAATCCGGACGAGCCCGCCAAATCTGGTTGGGGACTACGAAAGTCGGCCGCTGCGGAAGATGGCCCAGAGGAGCCCCATGCCGAGGACGCCGGCGACGACGTAGCCGATAACGCCGAGCGACTGGAGTTGGATGCCCAGCACCTTAATACTCGGGTCGGCGCTTACCACCATGGAGCTACCGACGACGACGCCGGCGATGACGATGGCGAAGGCGAGTCGGTTGCTGGACCGGTCGATGTCGCGTCCGAGCGGTTGCAGGTTGTCGTGTCGGACGTTGATTTGCCATTTGCCGGAGGACGCCTTCTGGAGCATCTCACGGGCGTGTTGGGGGGCGGTTCGGAGGAAGCTCAACGCGTGCCAGAGTGTCAAACCACCGGCACGCAAGACCCTGGTGGGCGACAGGCGGGCGCGGATCATGGCCAGCAGTCGCGGTTTCAGCAGGGCGATGACGTCGAGGTCGGGGTCGAGTTGCAGGGCGACGCCCCAGACGGTGGTCAGCGACTTGAGCATCAGCACGACGTCACGCGGGATGGTGGCGTCGTGCCGGCGGATGATCTCGGCGGACTCCGAGAAGATGGACTTGATCATCAGTCGGCGTATCGGCTGGCCGTGGTACTTGTCGACCAGGGTTTGAAGATCGCTGATCAGGTGTTTTCGGTCGGTATCGAGTCCGAGGGCGCCCATCTCGGCCAACGCGTCGGCGATGACGTTCATGTCGCGGGCGACGACACCGAGCAGCAGAATGAGCAGGTCGCCGGCCATCTCGTCGCTGATGACGCCGGTTTGCCCGAAGTCGATGAGTCCGATCTTCTCGGGTGGCGTTACGAGGATGTTCCCGGGGTGGGGATCGGCGTGGAAGGTTCCGATCTCGAAGAACTGCTTGAGGTAGACGTCGGCGATGTGTGCGGCAAGCGCCTTGTGCCGGAACTGCTTGTTGCTGGATTCGAGAGCGACATTGAGGTTCTCGCCTTCGAGGGCTTCGAGGGTGAGGATGTTGGGCGTCGAGTGGGACCAGATGACCTCGGGGATTTCGATCTGGGGGTCGTCCTGGAAGGCCTCGCGCAGTCGGGCGGTGGTGGCGGCTTCGTGCATGAAGTCGAGTTCGCGGAGCAGCGTGCGTTCGAATTCGTCAACGAGGTTGAGCGGATGGTAGGGTCGCGCTTCCGCCACCCAGTGTTCGAGGGCCTCGGCGAACCATTTGAGTATTTGGAGGTCCGAGCGGATGTTGCGCTCGATGTCGGGTCGTCGCACTTTGATGACCACGGGGCGACCGCCGGGGAGTTCGGCGCGATACACTTGCCCGATCGAACCGGACGCGATCGGCGCGGGGTCGACGGAGGTATAGGCCTCGGCGACGGGAAGGCTGAGTTCGGTTGCGATGATTTCTCGGGCGATGTCCGAGTCGAAGGGTTCGACCTGGTCTTGCAGGGTTTGTAGTTCGGAGAGGACGTCCGGCGGGAGGATGTCGGGACGGGTTGCGAGCATTTGTCCGAGCTTGACGAACAGGGGTCCGAGTTCGTTGGCCACGCGCGTCATTCGGCGTCCGACGCCGGCGTGATGTGACTCCTCTTCGGGTGCGGTCTTTCTTTTTCGGAGCCACAGCGGGACGAATCGGCCCAGATCGAGCTGATCGACGATGTGTCCGAACCCGTGCTGGGTGAGAACGCGGGCGATGTGCTGCAAGCGTTGGAGGTTCTGAACGCTGCGTGTCAACCGAAGGGGCAACATGCGCGGGATCCATTTGCGGGAAGCAATTGTACGTGGCGGTTACCCGGGTCACCCACGTTGCGGTTGCCCAGCGTAGATCGGCGGAGGACCGTTGGCAATTCTCGGGGGGAATTGCGCGGTCCGACGTGTCCGGATTGCCGACTCCGTTCGCCAGGCGCGGTGATTATTGGCCAGGCGAGCCCGTGGCTTCGGCAGCGGTGCTGGGCGAGAGTCAAGGCGTGCTGGAACGGGGCAAGGAGGCCAAAAAAAGGCAATTTCGGTCTTGAATCGGCCGGGCGGGTTCGGTATAAACGAACGCGGTAGGAGATGGAGGAGAGAGAGCTGGCAAATAGTCGCACAATTGAGCGACGGTTCTTTTAGCTTCCTTGCTCTCGCACTATAATCCGACCCATGGCGAAGCGGTTTTGGGCCTCGTGTGGGTCCGAAGCGATGGTTTTTGGTCGGACGTTGGCGGAAGTGTCTGGGCTTGACGTGGCTGACCGCGGTGGGTAACATGGTCATTGCGGTGTGTTTCTGCACTGGCAGTGACCCAATCGCCGCGGGGTTTTTGGAAGAAAGTCGGACTACTTCTCCTTGATGGAGGTTCTTGAGATGAAGGCATCGGCAATCAGCGCGGTCTTGCTCTCGTTGTGTCTGGTGACGCTTGTTTCGGCACAGGACACTTTTACTGTCGATATTAACCGGACCGATGGCGGGGGAGCGATCGGCGCAGGTGATTGCTTTGAGTTTGAGATTGTCGGCCATCTGATGGACGGCAGTAACGAGGGGTTGGCCTTCTTCGCGTTCGATCTGGAAGTTGTCAGCGACCCGCCCGGTAGCACGGTCAACCTGGGGACGGCGGTTATCATGAGTGCTCCCGCCGGCGTGGTCGACAACTTTTCGGCGCCTCAGGGTTACAGTGTCGATTTTACCGGCACGGTTGTCGGTGACGATCTGATTCAGGCCGGTGGCGGTCAGAACACGATCCGCAACTGCCCGGACGGCAAGCCTTGTCCCCCGGAGTTCCCGGACTTCCCGATGGGTGATGTCGCGTTGGGCGTCGGTCATGGTGTGGACGGCGTGGTGCTGTTCGAGGCCCCCGCGTGCGTCGCGGCTTTCGGATTCACGGTTCCCGGCGACATCACGCCCGGAACGACGTACACGTTTCAGATCAAGCCGGGCAGCCTGTATGCAAACGTGATTACGAGCCATGATGTGGGTTTGGGTACCTACGTTGTCGATCCGGTGACCACGGTAATTGGTGGTGGTGTCGTGTTCGGCGGTTGCGACGCCCCGACGCCTGAGATCGTGCATGCTTCGTCGATCCCCTGCTCGGGTACGGTCGATGCGGCGATTGAGAGTAGTAATGGTTCGGCGTTGGATCGCGGCCTGCAGTCTGCGGAGATCCACTTCAATACCGAGGTGTACAAGGCCGACGGCTCTTCCGCGGTTGACGCGAGCAACTTCTCGCTGACCGAGACCGGCGGCGGGGCAGTTCCGGCGGTGACGGCCGTCGGCTACGGTGCGGACAACACGATCGTGATTGTCGACTGGGATCGGCCGCTGACGCTTCAGGAATGGACGACGATTCATGCGGATGTCTACAGTGCGTGTGGTGCCGCGATCACCAACCTCGGCGACCTCGGCGCCGCCAACGAGCCTGACCGCGTCGACATCGCGTTTCTGCCGGGCGACGTGGACCGCACCTTTGACACCGGCCCGTTCGACCTGCTGGTCTTCCGGCAGATCGTCAACGGCGTGACGCCCTCGTCAAACTTCGGTTGCAGCAGCAACGACTGCGACTACATCGACTCCAACCGGAGCGGCGTCTGCGGGTTGACCGATCCGTTTGACCTGTTGACGTTTCGACAGATCGTCAACGGTGTTTCGCCGACCACCCGTGTGTGGAACGGTGCGGCTATGAACAATCCGCGTCCGTAGTCGGGCGCGAGGGGATTGGGCCCGGTTCGGCGGCGTCCGACCGGGGCCCGT